>JBDTCD010000066.1:0-25224 GCA_039923755.1 Terrimesophilobacter sp.
GACTGCCTTTGTCGCTCCAAATTCCCGCAGAGAGCCCATACGGCGTATTGTTTGCTTTCGCGATGGCCTCGGCAGGGGTGCGGAAGGTCAGCACAGACAACACCGGTCCGAAAATCTCTTCGCGCGCGATCCGATGACTCGTTTCGACATTCGTGAAGATGGTCGGCGCGAACCAGAAGCCCTTCGCAGGGATCTCACAGTCCGCAGTCCAACGCGTAGCACCCTCCTGCTCACCGACTTCCGAGAGTGCGCGAATCCGTTCGAGTTGAGCTTTCGAGTTGATCGCGCCGATATCGGTGTTTTTGTCGAGCGGGTCCCCCATTCGCAAGGTCGATAACCGTTGCTTGAGTCGTTCGATGACCTCGTCGTGAACGTTTTCCTGCACGAGCAGTCGGCTCCCGGCGCAGCACACATGGCCTTGGTTGAAAAAAATGCCGTTGACGATTCCCTCGATCGCCTGGTCCATGGGCGCATCGTCGAACACGATGTTCGCTGCCTTGCCACCGAGTTCAAGCGTGAGCTTCTTCCCCGTTCCGGCCGTCGACTTCGCGATTGCGCGGCCGACAGCTGTCGAGCCGGTGAAGGCGACTTTGTTAACATCGGGATGATTCACCAACGCCGACCCGGTATCCCCGGCACCCGAAATGATGTTCACCACGCCTGCCGGGAGATCAGCCTGCTGAAGGATCTCAGCGAAAATAAGCGCAGACAGCGGGGTCGTCTCGGCTGGCTTCAACACGACGGTGTTGCCAGCAGCGAGCGCCGGGGCAATCTTCCAGGCCAGCATGAGCAGGGGGAAGTTCCATGGAATAACCTGAGCGGCGACGCCAAGCGCGCGTGGAGATGGCCCAAAACCGGCGTGATCGAGCTTGTCCGCCCATCCGGCATAGTAAAAGAACCAGGCGGCAACGAGCGGTACATCAACGTCGCGACTCTCCTTGATCGGCTTTCCGTTGTCGAGGCTTTCGGCAACGGAAAGTTCGCGTGCGCGCTCCTGTACGAGCCGCGCAATGCGGAATAGGTACTTTCCCCGGTCCGAACCGCTCATCTTCGACCAGGTTTTTTCGTAAGCGCGGCGGGCAGCAGAAACGGCGGTGTCCACATCGGCAGCGCTCGCATTGGCGATGCGCGCGATCGGGCTCTCGTCAGCCGGAGAGATCGTGATGAACGATTCGCCGTGTCCATCATGGAAGTCACCATTGATGAAGAGCCCATAACTCTTCTTGAGGTGCAGGATGCTTTTCGACTCGGGAGCCGGTGCGTAGTCAAGGAAGCTCATGATTTCTCCTAGTCGATCGTGACGTAGTCAGGGCCGCTGTAGTGGCCGGTAGCGATCTTCTGCCGTTGCAGAAGGACATCGTTGAGGAGGCTGGAAGCGCCGAAGCGGAACAGGTTCGGCTGAAGCCACTCTTCGCCGACGGTTTCAGCTACGGTGACGAGATACCTGATCGCATCCTTCGATGAGCGGATGCCACCCGCTGGCTTCACGCCGATCTTCTCACCGGTGAGGCGGTACCAGTCATTAACGACCTGCAGCATCAGGAGTGTTACCGGCAACGTCGCCGCTGGCTGGACTTTGCCGGTCGAGGTCTTGATGAAGTCGCCCCCAGCGAGAATCGCCAGCCATGACGCTTTGCGAACATTGTCGTAGGTGTTGAGCTCGCCAGTCTCGAGAATGACCTTGAGGTGCGCCATCGATCCGTCGCCACGTCGGCATGCTTCCTTGACGGCGACGATTTGCTCAAACACAAGACCGTACCGCCCGGAGAGGAAAGCACCGCGGTCGATGACCATATCGATCTCATCGGCTCCCGCCGCGACTGCCTCGCGGGTGTCCGCAAGTTTGACCGCGAGAGAGGCCCGCCCGCTCGGGAACGCCGTGGCCACTGCTGCCACGTTGATGCCGGTCGGCCCGCCAGCCGCGTGTGCGCTTCCCAGCGCTGCAACGGCATTCGCGACCATATCGCCGTATACACAGACCGCTGCGACGCGAGGAGTTGTCGGATCCGAGGGGTCCGGATTCATGGCTTTCGCAACCAGGGACTGCACTTTCCCTGGCGTATCCGCGCCCTCGAGTGTTGTCAGGTCGATGAGCTGAATAATCGTGTCGAGCGCCCACGCCTTGGATGTCGTCTTGATGGACCTCGTGGCAAGGGATGCCGCGCGTGCCTCAAGCCCCACGGCATCCACTCCGGAGAGTCCGTCCAGATGAAGCTTCAGGCTCCTCTCCGTGAGGTCGTAGCCGATGAGCTGGATGGCGCGGGATGCAGGTGCCAGCGCCACTGATTGGTCGATAGTCATTGTTCCTCCAGTAGTACTGCAGCAGTCTCCTCATCGGTGACCACGACGCTGCACAGCCCGTTCGTGACCACCGCACGTGCAATGTCGTGCTTCGCGTCGCCGGCAACCACAAAGATCGCGGTGGTGGCCGAGCGCAATTGGTCTAACCCCAGACCCACCGTACGCTCATCCAGTCCAGGATCGACGGGGTTGCCATTGGCATCGATATAACGACCAACAACATCACCAACGGCACCCTTGCGAACAAGTTCCGCAACATCGTCTGGCGAAAGATACCCGCTGCCGACCAGAATTGACGAGGAGTCCGCCACACCCGCGCTATACAAATATGCGGACGCAGTTGCGGCACGATTGAGCACCCCTGCGACAGTGCGATCGGATGAGATAGCTCGCGCCGTCTCCAACCTTTCGAGGATTGCCGGGCTCGGCAACAGCACCGCCTGGCCGCCGCCCTTGAGCGCGATTTCCGCTGCGGTAGTGGACGCGGTACCCGCTCGCCGGTTAAGGCTGACGCTCCCGTTTATCTGTATGACAGTGACTCCGTTGGCCCATCCCTTCGACAGGTGGCCAGCAACATCGTCGAGAGTTCGGCCCCAACTGATACCGAGTGTCCGCGGAACAGGCCGGAGTGAGGTGAGATAGTCGGCCGCGGCTTGGCCTACCCGTGAGCGAAGGTCGTCGGCCGCTGGAACGACGACCGCATCCTTGAGCCCGAAGCGTTCACGCAGATCCCGCTCGATTCCCAGCCGACGTGCACGCGGGTGCACGATCTCGATGCGGACGATGCCGCGTTCACGAGCCTGGGTCAGAAGCCGTCCGACCTTCCATCGCGTGACCCCGAGGAGTGCGCCAATCTCATCCTGCGTTTTGTTCTCGTCGTAGTAAAGTTCGGCAATGCGCACCGTGAGTAGCTCGGTGTCATGAGCAACGCGCGAGGGCATGGCGGCCTCCTCTCGCTTCAAGGTTAGGCTCACGGCCGCTCAAATTCAACATCCGTTGACTAAATGCTCAAATGAGCAGAACGTTGTTTTATGCCGCGCTGGTGCGCACTTACCGAGCTCCCGCGCGCAGCAGTTCCGCGTAAGCGTCAAAAAATCCCTGGGCATCGATCCTGTCGATCACCGTCGCATTCGCGGGGTTGCGATGCGCACGGTCATCGAAGAGCGAATATCCTCGAGTGAGCTCGCTCGTTGATTCAATCGCGACGAATTTGCGGCTGGTTTCCAGGATGAGGTCCGGGCGAACCATCATCATGGCGGTCACGGAGTCTGGGTGGGTGCTACCCATGATCCCTTCGCTCTCGTTGTATTCGATGTTGGGCTTGTCCAGAATCGTGAAGAACCGCGCAAGGTCGTTGTCTATCGCGTCAATCTCCGCAAGCTGCTCTCGACTCCACGTAGCTTGCGCGAGAGTGAGCGTCCACGTGGAAATAGTGACGTCGAATCCCGCACGCATGACAATGTCCGCAGCCTCCGGGTCAACGAAGAAATTGTATTCCGCCGCGGCGGTGACATTGCCCACTGAATTGTCGCAACCCCCCATGATCCACAGTTGGCGAACCTTCGACGGGAAGTCCCGATCAAGCAGGATGGCCGTGGCGATGTTTGTCAGTGGGCCGATGGCGAGAATATCGATTTCACCTGGGCTCTCGTTGACAATCCGCACGAGAGCTTCGGCAGCGCCCTCATCGCTAGGCTGCTGCGAGGGCTTCTCGAAATCGTGGTTTCCCTTGCCGTCACCGTGCGCGCGGGATTCGTACCACGGTCGCATAAGCGGCACCCGAGCGCCGCAGTGGACTTCGACCTCTCCAGCACGTCCGGCGGCCTTCACCGTGAGAAGGGCATTTTCGATCTGCTGCTCGAATGCTACATTTCCCGCAACAATCGTGATCGCTTCCAGATTCGCACCGGGATGAAGGAGGCCCACGAGCAAGGCAAAACTGTCGTCCGCCGCAGTGTCGGTATCGATGATCATCCTACGGATGCCGTGCTCGGTCATGGTGAGGCTCCTTGCTGTTAGGGAGTTGCGCCCGGTTGCCCTACGGCGTCCGGTGTCGTGTGCTTTCGAGGTTCATGAACGCGAAGAGCCAGAAGTAGCCCTACCATCGCGATACCCGCCGCCGCGAAGAAGATCGGTGGATACCCTGTCGTTCCGACAAGTGCTCCCGCGATGAGCGGTCCCACAATGAAGAACGGGGCAAGCACCGTCGACGTGGTGCCGAGGTACATACTGGTTCGCGCCGACGGAGCAAGTTCGATCGACAGGTTGGGGTCCCCGATCACCGTCACTGCGTTTGCCCCTCCGAGCAGGACGAAGATGGCGATGTAGGCGGTGAGAGATTGTGCATAAACCGCGAGGAGCATACCTCCGGCGATGAACACCCCGCCGAGAATGACGACGAGCCTCCAGCCAAGGTAATTCCCGACCAACCCGAGCAGGAAGCCCAAGAGCGCCTGCGAGAGGATGAACACGGCCGCAAGCAGTGCAGCATCCGATACCCGCAAACCACGCGCGATCCCGTCCACGACGACGAATCCGATACCCAGAGTAGAAAGGGCAAGGAACATGCGCGCGAGGATGAAACGCGCATATGCGGGATCCCCCCCGATCAGCCCAGGTATTTCTCGCAACGTTGTCCAGAATCTGGGTCGGGCCTCGATGTGTGGGTACGGAATCTCTTTCAACCCGACAATGAAGAGGATCGACAGGAATGACAGTGCAAAGCAAATCCAAAAGCAGATCTGGTTTCCTTGCGGGAAGTCGTGGGTTCTGATGATCCCCTCGGCCACGATGGCGGCGCTGAACCCAAGCAATCCACCGACGAGTTGCACGATTCCGTAAAACCATCCGCGACCACTGGTCAGTGCCTTGGCGACGAAATCCCCGTAAACCGGCCCGATGAGGCCGGTGGTCACGGCGTAGGCGCAAAATGTCACGAAGAAGAGCACAAGAACGACCGCTGTGCTGAGAACACCGATGAATTGGGCTGTGACGGCAATCGCGAGAATTCCCACCCGCTCCGCGATCACGATGCCCAGCAGGAGCGGCTTTCTCGTGCTCCGGCCGCGGACCAGATGAGCCCCGACAAGCTGCGGCAGATACCTACCAACGGCAAAAGTCGCGGCAACAAGGCCGACGAGAAGCGAGCTACCGCTCAATTGCTGGATGAAGGCAGGAATTATCGTCGTTTCCGACAACAGCGAAATCGCAAACGCGAACGTCGCACCATCCAGAACGAGGAAGAGGAAATTACGCCGCTGAAAACGGGCCATCCCACGGGCATATTCCGGTGCTGCGGCGCGGAGTCGCGCAACATCGGCACTTACGGCCACTCCGAACCCGCCCGATCTTCGGCGATCAGAATCCTGAGCGCCTCTACCGACGCCTCCAGCAACTGATTACGGTCGGCCTCGCCCTCCCCGGAATGCATTTGCATTACTCCGCCTGTGCGAACGCGGTGAATGGCGCCAATGATGAAAATTGTCGCCGCTTCCATCTCGGAGCAAATGGCTCCGCCCGCGACCCATGCGTTCCATCGATCATGAAGCATTCCCGACATGGGCATGCGGTCTGGCTCGACTTCGCCATAGAACGAATCCTTCGACTGGCTCACGCCCAAACGATAGGAAATCTGGTGACGACGGGCTCCCTTGGCGATAGCGTCCACCAGTTGGGGCGTTGCAATGGCCGGAAACTCCATTGGCAGGTAGTGACTTGATGTACCCTCGTCACGGATTGCCGCGGTCACGATGGCGAGCTGGCCATCTGGAGTCCCGGGTTGTATGGCCCCGGAGGTTCCAACTCGGATGAAGGTATCCGCACCTATTGCGATGAGTTCCTCCATCGCAATCGCCGACGACGGGCAACCGATACCAGTCGACACAACTGAGACTTTCTCCCCGTTGAGGTAGCCGGTCCAGGTCGTGTACTCGCGATTCGATGCGACGAACTCCGCGTCGTCGAAAAGTGCCGCGATGGGTTCGCAACGACCCGGATCCCCCGGAAGGAGGACATATCGGCCGACGTCGCCCTCACGCAACTGGATGTGGTGCTGCCGGCCATTCTCGCCGATCACGATGCCACCGCCAGCTCGCGATCATGGGCGATCAAGGCACGCAGTCCGGCGATTGCTGCTGGCAGGAGGTTATCGAGCGAGCCTTCGGCTTCCTCCTCGGGCGTCATGGGTGCCTGATCATAATGGCCCATGATCATCATGACTCCTCCCGCACGAACACCGAGTGTTGACGCGACAATGTAGAGGGCTGCGGCCTCCATCTCGGAACAAATAGCCCCACCAGCCATCCAGGCCGACCAACGATCTCTGAGTCGGTTCGCGACAGGCATGCGCCCCGGTTCATGCTGGCCATAGAAGGAGTCCTTGGACTGGGAGATTCCAATTCGATACGGTCGGCCGATTTGGCGGGCACCGAGGGCGAGCGCTCGAGTGATCTCGATGTCCGCTACGGCGGGGAACTCGATCGGCAGATAGTGGCTTGACGTCCCTTCGTCCCGGATCGCCCCGGAAATGATTCCGAGGGTTCCCGGCCGAATATCTGGCTGCATGGACCCAGACGTTCCCACCCGAATGAAGGTGTCTGATCCGACCTTGACCAGCTCCTCCATCGCGATCGCAGCGGACGGGCAGCCAATACCCGTCGATGTTACCGAGACGAGTTCCCCGTCCAGGTATCCGCTCCAGGTTTCGTATTCCCGGTTCTTCGCGACGAGCCGCGGCTCATCGAAGTAGCGTGCGATTGGTTCGCTTCTCCCAGGGTCTCCGGGAAGAAACACGTATCGGCCCACCTCGCCCCCAGCGACCTGGATGTGATGCTGACGATCTCTTGGTAGTGAAGTTGACATTGCAATGGTGCTTTCTGGATAGCGGAACTGGTTACTTCTTGAAGGCGTAGACGATCGTGAAGAGGATGATTCCAGCGAAGATCGCTGCGGACACAAGGAAGAGCCACAGCACGAACGTTGGGGGAAACACGATGATGTGGGAAAGGCTCCACAGGCCCTTGGTTATCGACATGACGGAGAGCCCAACAAGAACGACGACCCCACTGATGCCTATTACCCAGTCGCTGAGAGAGGTCTTTACCTGGCGGAAGTTTGTCTTAATCCCGTCAGAACCGAAGCCGCGGGACTCGAGAGAAATAGACAGCTGTTGCACTCTCTCTATCGCACCGACGAAGACGGGCACGAAGCTCGGCAACACTGCAGCGAATCCGCTGCCCTTCATCCCGCGGGATTTCTGCGCACTCATGATGATGCCCACCTCGCGCTGGAAGACGGGGATGAGTTGAAGCGTCATCGCGAGCATGAAGTTCAGCGTGTACGGCATCTTGAGCTTTGCAAGCGATGTGAATAAGTCGCTCGGGTGCGTAGTCATGACCATCACAAGAGCGATCAAAAGGGAGGCGACGATCCTGCCCAACAGCACGAGGCCGTAGTACAACCCATCCCCGTAGATGGTCAGAGCTCCCAGGTGGGCAACTGCAGTCCACGGCTTCTCGACCGCGGGGGCAATAATCTGCAGTGCAAGAAGCGACGAACCGATCGGCAGAAGGATGAGGGCACCCTTCAGGAGTGGTTTGGTGACCCCCGCTAGTGGCGCGAGGAGGAAGGCGAAGATGGCCATCGAGTACAGGACGATGATGTTCTGTGTGGAGAACGCCAGCACGATGTAACCGACCACCCACACGATCTTTGCGATCGGGTTGATGTGGTGGATAAACGAGTTGCCCGGGATGAGAGCGATGGGGAGGGCTGCTTGCATTGACATGGGATCGGTCCTTGAGGTTCTAACGCGCAGTGGTGGTCGATGGGTGTGGCTTACCAAGGCGCCCGATGAGATCGTCAGCAAGTTCCTGTGGAGTCAGTGCAATTGGCCCTCCGAGTGGCACGACTGTCTGGAGCGAGATCTCCGTCGACTGGGGAGCCTGGAGGTTCGTTCTCGCCATGAGCGCCTTGTCAGCAAAGACCTCTCGAGGTGATGCATCGGCGATAATCATGGTGTCTTTCATCACAACTACCCGCTCGACCACATCCGCGAGTAGCGGCATGTCGTGTGACACGCAGACCACCGTCGTTCCCTGCTCGCGGAGTTTCCGCATGAGGTCATTGATGATCTTCGTCGTGTGGTGATCCTGGCCTGTCGACGGCTCATCAAAGATGAGGATTGCCGGGTGCATCGTGACAATTGATGCAATACCCACAAGTTTCCGAATCGGAAAACTCACACGGTACGGGTGCTCGCCGACAACTCCGGTAAGACCGAAGAACTCAACGGCATCCGCGACCCTCTCCGCGATCTCGTCTTCGGGTACGCCAATGTTCCGCGGGCCGAACTCAAGCTCGGCCTGAACCGACCTTGCGAAGAGTTGATGGTTTGGGTTCTGGAAAACGTAACCAACGTGTGCGGCCATTTGTTGGACCGTGTGCGCACTCGTGTCGACGCCGTTCACGATGACCTTGCCCGATGTGGGCTTCAACAGGCCGTTGAACAGCTTGGTCAGCGTGGTCTTTCCCGAGCCGTTCTGACCAATAATGCCGAGAATCTCGCCATGCTCAACTTGAAGATCGACGCCACCAAGAGCGACGACGTGGCCGGTGGGATATATGTACCGCGCGTCACGTACATCGATGGCGAGAACTGAATTCACTGTTTGGTCTCTGTCGTTCATCGTCCTGCCCCCAGAAGGCTATTCACTTCGTCAATACCCTGCTCAGTGGTAATTGGGACTGGCCCATTCCAGAGGTGTCGCTCGCGGAGGATACTGGCGACGGCAGCGGCCTCTGGCACACGGAGTTTGAGTGCGGCGAGCGCCTCAACCTGGCTGAAGATCTCCTGCGGTGTGCCATTCATCACGATTCGCCCCTCGTCGAGAACGATCACGCGGTCTGCATAACGCGCCATGACCTCGACTTCATGTTCGATGACAATGACCGTCATGCCTTTTTCCCGATTCAAGGTCGCGGCCATGTCGAACACCTCCTGCTTGCCAATGGGATCAAGGTTCGACGTCGGCTCGTCCATGATCAGAATCTTGGGGCTCATGGCCAACACTGCGGCGATCGCGAGCCTCTGCTGCTGCCCCCCAGACAATCCGAGCGGCGACCTCTCCTCGAAGCCGGCAAGTCCAACGAGGGCAAGTGTTTCAGGAATGATCCGTTTCATGTCTTCATAGGGAACCCCGGCGTTCTCCAGCCCGAGGGCGACTTCTTCTCCCGCAGACAACTGGCTCATCTGGAACTCAGGATTATCGAAGACCATGCCAACGAGCTTGGCCATCTCTCGAACCGGATATTCACCGACGTTGAGCCCGCCGACCGTCACGGTGCCCTCAAGCTGGCCACCGAGCATTGTGGGGATTACCCCGTTCACACAGAGTCCGAGCGTTGTCTTGCCTGCTCCGTTGAGTCCCAGAATGGCGACGTACTCGCCCTCCTGAATGTCGAGGTTGATCTGGTCCAGCGCGTGTTCCTCAGTTCCTGCGTAACTGAAGGTGACGTTCTCGAAGCGGATGATGGGGTCTGGCATTATTCTCCTTGGAGCAGGGCGGGGCGCCGTGTTGTGCGGCGCACCGCCCTGATTCTCATGATGCGGATTAGTGGCCGGCGTTGATGGCCAGGAATACCACGACGATCAGCACGCCGATGACGATTCCTGCGACCGCCAGAAGGATTCCCTTCAGTGGTGTCGCCTTTACTATGTCCACGTTCGCGGTGAGTGACTTCGGTAACGCCTCGATGATTGCGAGGGCCACAAAGCCGCCGATTATCTTGTCAGCCAGCGACGTGAGGATATTCGATGAGAACACCGACCCCACGAGGTTTTGGCCAACGGCAAGGAACGTCCCGGTGAGCGCATCGGCTCCATTTCCGGTGGCACCACCGAATACGAGAACAATGATCGGTGCCGCAACAATCGTGCAGGCAACGGCGACGATGATGTTCAACAGGAAGAACCGCGGGATCGTGCGACCCATCTTCCAGGAACGAACACCGTAACCCCACAGCAGGGCGCCAACGACGTTGACGAGAGCGAACGGGAGGCTGACCGGACCGCTAATGAGGGACGACCCCGCGTTGGTCAACACGCCGACCAACGCGCCCCACCACGGTCCGAGAACGATCGCAGAGATCGCTGTTCCGATCATGTCGAGGTAAACAGGGAGGCGCAACGCGGAGGCAATGTAGCCACCGACGATGTTCAGGGCGACACACACCGGGACGAGCGTCACGATGAGGGTCATCGGGAGATTGTTGCGATTGATGCGGCTCTTTTTCGGTGCCGACGCAACGGGGACTGTTGTCATTTTTGTGTTGCCTTTCGGATTAGGTGGTGATGATGGCGAGGCAGCAACATTGCCGCCCCCAGTGGTGCACGGACGCCGGCCCCCATCAAGGGTCGGACCGATTTTCACTCTTGTGGAGCGAACCGTCATCATGTTGGCCGCGGTGAACGTAGAGGTTCACAACATCGCTGCGCAGTGAGATGACGGAGTACATGACCGGGGTTCCTCCGAGCAACTCGTGCACCTGCGAGAGCACGAGAATCGGGGAACCCTCGGTGAGGGCAAGTCGGTAAGCGGTGGGGCCGGTGGCGAGCGCAGCTTGAATGTGGGCAGTACCAGTGCTCACCACTTTGTGGTGGGTTCTTTCAAGAAGGTCATATATGGAGTGTTCAAACGAAGGAAGGTCACGCGGAAGGCTCGGCACTTCGAGGAGATAATCGACGCTGTCCGCAGTAGGTACCCCGTCCGCGGTTCTCGTCCTGCGAACGACGATGCAATGCGAAGCATTGGGCAATTGAAGCGCCGCGAGTACCGCGGGAGGCGCAAATTCGCGAGTGACTGACAGCCCTGTCGTTCCAGGACTCCGCCCCGATTCCCGAATGACATTCGTCACGGACAGGTTTGCTTCGAGAACGATGTTGACGCGGACATTCCCACTTCCCAGCACGAACGTGCCGCGTCCTTGCTCCCTGCTCACGAGACCTCTCGCCTGGAGGTCGGTAACAGCACCACGGATCGTCGTCCGGCTGACAGAGAATTCACGAGCTAATTCGGGCTCTGTCGGCACCTGTGAACCGCGCTCGTATTCACCGTCAACGATGCGCCGTTCGAGCTCCTGAACGACCGATTGCACTCTTAACATTGAACTGTCCATTCGTCCAACGAATGATGAATAACGGAAAGAGTGGCCGAAGATCACCGTCATGTCAACCCGCAAACGCATCTGAGAGGAATTGAACGAAGGTCTGCGCATCTGCGCGTAATGCAACGCGCGCGTTGCGCCGTTCACTGGACCACTCGCGGCTGTCAAATACCGTCTGGCCGAGCGTGAATTCCCCGCGGGTCTCCACGTGAACAGACCATTCTTTGACGTCAATAAGAATGTCGGGGTGAACCAGGTATGCCACGCACAATGCATCGTGAACTGGCGCGTCTGTGCGTTGCGCGCCGGGCGCGTCCCTGTAATTCTCGATCCGATGCCGGATGAATGCGCTGGAGGCGAGGGCTGCCGGACTGCCAATGTCGTCAAAGCGGTCACAATCAGCCAGTGAGATCGGCGCCGAATGGGTTGCGTCGAGCGGCACGATCATGATGTCGCGAATTCCCGATGAGAACACGGACTCCGCAGCCTCAGGATCAACCCAGATATTGAACTCGGCGGCCGGCGTGACGTTGCCCCATCCGCGGGCTCCGCCCATCACGACGAGTCGCGGGATGCACTCGGCCAGGCGCGGCTCTGCTGCAAGTGCCAGGGCAACGTTGGTGAGCGGCCCGGTCGCAACGAGGACGGTCTCCGGGCCGACGTCGCTGAGATAGTGATCAATGAGGAATGAGACCGCCGAGGCGGGTTGTGGTGAGGAAACGGCGGGTGGAAGATCAAGGTAGTCGGGGTGAACGCTGCCCTTGCCATTGAGGATGTGGCGCGGAATCGGGAAGTCTGGCCGCACAATAGGCCGCGATGCGCCGACATGAACCGGGACTTTCGAGTTGAGCAGGTCAAGAACTCGAAGGGTGTTTTCCGTCACATTCGCAAGTGGAACATTGCCGTTCACGGTCGTGACGGCGATCAGGTCGAGTCGGGGATGCTGTGCAGCAGCCATGATGGCGACCGCATCGTCGGTTCCCGTATCGCAATCGAGAATGAGCTTCAGCGCCACTATCCGATTTCCTTTACTCCAGCTTTCACGGTCCTCAACGCCTCGAAAGTAGGGTCACGACGCGCAATTCTGAACTGTTGATCCAGACATCCGAGTACTCCACTGGCTCGCCATTAGCCAGGAAGGTGAGTTGCTCGAGATACTGAACCGGAGATAACTCAGCAACATCGATCGAGCGCGCCACATCTGGCGTCGCGGCTTGCGCACTGAATGTGCGTCGTGCCGTCCCAATTTTCAACTGATACACGTTTTCGAGGGCGGAGAACAGGCTTGTCCTGGTGAAATCAACATTCTCGATTCCCGGAGCAAGGTCGATTCTGACGTAGTTGTGCAGGAGCGCAATGGGCAATTCTCCCGTACTCCTCACACGAATAAGCCGGAGAACCTGCTCACCATGGGGGACCCGGAGAAGAGCTCCGACATAATCGGGCGGGTCAACGAGGCCAGATTCGACTACGACAGTGTCAAGACGGATCCCCTGGCTTGCGAAATCTTCAGACAGGGTGCTGAGCTTTTGCGCCACGGCAGGCTCGAGCAGCGTCTCGGTCACGAATGTTCCCCGACCTTGGATCTGCTTGAGTAATCCTTCGTCGAGGAGAGTTGACAGTGCCCTCCTCAGGGTGCCGCGGCTCACACCTAGTTCGACAGCAAGTTCGGGCTCCGATTTCAGCCGGAGATGCGGAGCCCATTGGCCGGAGATAATGCGCGAACGGATGGCGTCGGATATCTGGCTGTGAAGAGCTGACGGAGCCTCTCGGTCAAGTTCAGCAGCTGCATTGCCTAGTGTGAACATCTCCAGGTGGGCCATTAGTAGCTCGAGGTCGATCCGTCGGTCGAGTCGGTCACGATTGCTATCCCAGCGCTTGTGCCGAGGAGCACTGCACCTGCATTGAGGAGTTCCCGTGATTGCGCATAGCCCTTGATACCCCCGGACGCCTTGACCAGGACACGAGAGTTGGCGCGAGAAACGAGGTATTCGATGCTGTCGCGATTCGCAATCTCAATATTTCCTGCGCTCGCGTTCTTGAGGTAAGCGACGCCAGCCTCTATGGAGAGGTCGACTGCCGCGTCCCGCTCAGCCGGGGTGAGCAAGGGCAATTCGAGCATGACCTTCACCGGCACACCGCTGGCGCGGACCACCCCTGCAATGTCCTCACGGAACTCAGCGAACATTCCGCTTTTGAGCCAGCCGACCTGAACCCCGATGTCGAGCTGAGTTGCGCCGAGACGAACGAGTTCCGCGGCTTCGGCGGCCTTTCCCGCTGATGAGGTGATGCCCACGATGGGAAAATCGAGCGCAGAGGCGATTTCGATTCCCGTGCCTGCTAACTCGGAAGCCACCAGGCGAACCCAGGAACCAGCGACCATTGCAGCATTAAACCCATATTGAACACATTCCGCCGCGTGGACGATCATGTCATCGCGAGTTACTCCGACCTCGATTTTGGTGTGCTGGATGTAAGGCGCGAGTTCGGCGGGGCTGAGTTGGGGTGCGGATGTAGCGTTATCGGTCACTGAATCCCTCGTCTTTTGTCGTTGGTTGTTCTCATGAAATCTTCGAGTTCGATCCGGGTCGCCAATGCTGGAATGACCCCGTCAGTTGAGACGGTGAACGCGCCGGCTGCAGCCGCAAATTCCACTGCATCGCGCAATGGCCGGCCTTCGGCCATCGCGACGACAAAGGCTGCTGAGAACGCATCCCCAGCGCCCGTGGTGTCTCTTACCATCTGTGCTGTGACGGCATCCACTACGAAGTGGTCCTTGCCGTCGTCGACGATCACGCCGTGGTGGCCGTTCGTGAGTACAACAGTCGAAAGTGTCTTGCGCTGCAGTCGGCGCGCGACTTCCGCCACGCTTACTCCGATCGAACCGGAACCCAGAATTGTCATCGCCTCTGAATAGTTTGGTGTGACGACGTCCACCAGCGACCACACATCGATGGAGATGTTGGCTGCCGGTGCCGGGTTGAGGACCGTCGTCGTCCCCTCCTCGCGGGCGATACGCAGGAGTGCGGCTGCAACCTCGAGGGGAATCTCCAGTGAGACGAGAAGCACGTCTGCGGCACGGACTTTGCTCCTGAAGAGTTCAGCATCATCACGTTGGATATCTTCGAGCACACCCGGCGCGATGGTGATGCGGTTCTCACCCGAGCCATCAACGATGATGAAGCCCGTCATCGTCGCTCCGGGAAGCTCGATGACCGCAGTGGCATCTACTCCTTCTGCCGCCCACAATTGCCGTGCTGTCCGCCCGCTCTCATCCTGTCCCACCGCAGTGAAGAGCGCCACAGACGCACCCAGCCGAGCTGCCGCGACGGCCTGGTTGGATCCCTTCCCACCGTGGCCGATCGCGAGGACTGCCCCCGTAACGGTCTCGCCCGCAGCTGGCGCTGAAGCTACACGCATCGTCATTCCGATGCCGTAACCACCTGCAACTGCAATCGCCAAGCGCACCTCACCGGGACAGGGAATTGTCTAGACAACTATGTACAAATATCTTGTGGGACGACATTAGCGAGAGGGCGTTCGTATCGTCAAGTCGATGCGCGAATGCGCGCGGAATAGTCACATCCCGCGCGAATGCGCAGGGGAACCCGGTTGTGGGTCAGCGCCCACCCGCAGTGGCGAGATACTCCCGCCATGCTCTGGCGCGGTCGCGATCCCAGTGAGCCCAGTCGACCGGATGCCCGCGCAGCAACCCGTCGAGCTGATCGAGGCTGCTCTGCCAGTCCGCCGCGACACGGGGCACGAACGCCGTATCGACGGTGACCGAGACATTCACCATCAGAGTTGTCGCAGTTCCGCGTCTGCCGCCGGGCTTTGGCTCCAATTCAAATCGGAACGTTCCACGATTGTCCGTCGCAACCTCCAGGGTGCACGGTTCGACCAAAGTCGTGATGCATCCGTGCGTGGGCGGGAAACTTGAACTCGTCAGCCAGGCCAGGTCGTAGTTGCCACCCTGCCGCGCGTCGACATCCGCGTGTGCAAGCCAGCCACCAAGGAGATCAGGGTCGATGAGCGCGTCAAACACGATTACCGGAGGGAAATCCAGCTGCCGCACGAACTCAAGTCGCGTGGTGTCAAGGGCCATACTGCAACCCTACGCGCAGCCACCGCAATAAGATCTGAGCATGCCAGCCGACCTCGCTCTTGCGGTTGACCTCGGTGGAACCAAGGTCGAAGCGGCTCTTGTGGATCCGTTTGGGCGCGTCCTCGACGGGACTCGATGTCGACAGCCAACCGGTTCAACCAGCGGGTCGGACGACATCGCCGATAGCGTGCGCAGCGTGCTCGCAGGTTCTCTGGCTGCACTACCGACCGGTGCGACGCTCCTCGGCGTCGGAATCGGTGCAGCTGGGCCGCTTCGGCAGGCTGAAGGACTCGTCTCACCTCTCAATCTGCCGTCATGGCGCGACTTTCCGCTTGCCGAGCTCGCTGCCGAGTGTGTCCCCGACACCGCCGTTACCCTTCGCATTGACGGGCTCTGTATTACGCTCGCCGAACACTGGATTGGCGCCGGGCAGGATTGTCCGAATCTCATGGGAATGGTGGTCTCGACGGGCATAGGCGGTGGGTTGATCCTCGGCGGCCACACGGTTTCTGGCCCCACTGGGAACGCTGGGCACATCGGCCACGTCGAAGTTGCTGGCTTCGACGATGACTGCTTGTGTGGCGGGAACGGATGCCTCGAAGCGGTTGCCTCAGGTCCTCGAAGTGTCGCCTGGGCTCGTGCGCAGGGCTGGGTCGGTTCAACTGGTGAGGAGTTGGCGTCGAGCTATGCCACGGGCGATGAAATTGCTCACGCCGCAGTCGAACGCGCCGGTCGAGCAATCGGGCGCGCTATCGGCTCTGCTGCATCCCTGGTTGATCTGGATATTGTCGCAATCGGCGGCGGATTCTCGCGGATTACTCCCGACCTGTTCGACCATATCCGTGCCGGGATTGGAGAGCACACGTCATTCGATTACGTGCAAAAGGTTTCCGTGGTGCCGTCGGCACTCTCCGACGAGGGTCCCCTCATTGGGGCGGCCGCTCTCGTACACCGCGCGGACATCCTGGGCTGACCACCTTGACCCTGGCGTTTCACACCTGACGTGCAGCTGTCTCATCCTCCACGAAACGTGGAGTTCGCAGGACAAAACCGAAGTAGACGAAAATAGCAGCCGTGGCAGCCAGGAGTATCAGCGATGTAACCCAGCCCCCGGTAATGTCGTGCAGAATGCCCACCAACAGCGGTCCAAGCGCCGCGATCATGTAGCCGACGCCTTGAGCGAATCCGCTGAGTGCGATCGAGCCTTCGTGAGTTCTCGTGCGGACATTGATGAGGGCGAGGCATGCCGGGAAGATAATCTGCCCCACGCCGCAGAGTCCAACCCACAGCCATGGGGAAACTCCAGGGGCCAATATCAGCCCAAGATAGCCGGACACGAATCCTGCGGCTCCGATGTGCAGGATCCATCCCACATTCTTCAACCGGACTACGAGAATGGGTGCAACGACGGAGGCGGCCATGCCGAGAGCGCCCCAGAACGCGAGGAGCAGCCCCGCCTCAAATTCGCCGATCCCGACCTGATCCACAAGCAGTTTCGGCAACCACGCGAACAGCGAGTAGGCCTGGAACGAGGTGATCGAGAACACCAGGGCAATCACCCAGGCGACTCGTGAGTGCCAGACACGACCGATCATATCCGGCGCAGCATTTTCAAGCTCTGGCGTCTGGTCGGCGGCGGCCGATCGCAGGGAACGTCGTCGTTGCTTCAAGACCATGACCCACGGCGGCAGGCTCAGGAGGGCAAGGATTGCCCACACGGCGAGGGACGTGCGCCACCCGGCGGAATCGGCGATCGGGAACGCAATCGCCGGAGGAAGCGCGGTTCCCGCTGCGACAGCGGTGGCGTAAAGGGAGGTGACGAGGCCCACTCGATCGGGAAAATACCTCTTGACTATCGGCGGCAGAAGGATGTTGCCGGCACCAGCGGCAGCAAGCGCCACAAGTGTTCCCACGAAGAGTGTCCAATACTCGGGCGCAATCGCTCGCACCACGAGCGCTGCGATCATCGCGACGATGGAGAGAACGAGTGATGCCTCCAACCCCACTCGCCGAGCGAGCCGGGGCGCGAGTAGGCCGGCCGCGGCGAACATGATGGGCGGCAACATCCCCAGCACTCCGAGACCAAGCGCGTCGAGCGGGATGTCGCTGTTCACCGCGCCGACGATTGGCGATAGCGACGTAGCCGCCGTGCGCAGGTTCAGGCTCACAAGGACGATACCGAGCAAGACCATTGCTCGCCCCGCCCACAACGGAAGTCTCAAGGTCTGCTGGGGCACGTTCCCCGCCATCAGTCGGACTCGGAATCTTCCGACAGCATCACACGAACGCGTGCGACATCATCAGTGATTCCTGCGATGAGATTTTCGAGACCATCGAATGCGACCATTCCCCTGAGGCGTTCAACGAACTGCAACTCGAGCGACTTCCCGTAGATGTCCAGGTCGGCCGTACCTGAACCCTGCCCCAGGAGATGTGCTTCGACCTGACGATCGGGCACACCCTCGAAGGTCGGATTATTGCCGATCGACACCGCTGCGCGATACTTGACGCCGTCGACCACGGCCCATGCGGCATAGACACCATCCGCTGGCACAAATCCCTCGGCACCGGGCGCGAGATTGGCGGTGGGGAATCCGAGCTCACGGCCCCGCTGGGCACCACGTACTACCGTTCCACGAATCTCCGGACGCCGGCCCAGCACTTCACCCGCACCGCGCACGTCTCCCGCATCAAGAAGTTCACGCACCCACGTCGATGACACCCGCCTGCCGTCTCGCTCGACGCGCGGGAGGATGTCAACGCGAAACCCCATCTCACGCCCAAACTCTTCGAGCATGGCATCGTTTCCTGCACCACGATGGCCGAATCGGAACCCCTCGCCCACCAGCACGACCTTCGCGCGCAGTGCTGCCACGAGCATTCTCTCTACAAACTCTCTGGGAGAGTTCTCACTGAACGCACGGTTGAACTCGAGCATCACCGTCGCGGCCACTCCACCGCGCTCCAAGAGCTCAAGCTTTTGGGCGTTGCTCACGAGATCCAGTGGGCAGGCTTCGGGCGCCAGAACACTCAGCGGGTTTCGGTCGAAGGTCAGCACAGTGGGGACAAGCGAGTTCGCACGCGCATCGGCGAGGAGCCGAAGAATCATGTGCTGGTGGGCGAGGTGCACACCATCGAATTTGCCGATGGTGACCGCAGTCGGCCCAAAACCCGACGGGATGTCCTCCAGCCGCGTGTAAACCTCCATAACTAGGCCCCACTCTCGACATGATCGCGGCCCCGCGTGGAGAGCCAGACCATTCCGAGCACAGGAAGGACGAGAGGAATGAAAAGGTAACCGCGCCCGAACACCGACCACACGGTGTCGCTCGGGAACAACTGACCGTCAAAGACGCTCAGCAGTCCGACGAGGAGAACCCCGACCAGTTCGAAGGAGATCGTTACCCAGGCGACGCGATACCACACTGGTCCACGTCGGAACAGGGCGATCGTTGCCACAATGTAGACAATGGCCGAGACAGCGGAAAGCACGTACGCGAGAGGGGCATGATCGAACTTCGTGGCAATCTGCACGAACGAACGGCCGGTGGCTGCAAGCGCGAGAACCCCGTACACGGCGATGAGCACGCCGCCGATCCCGCGGGACCGGGTGCGCCCCGAATTGGGCGGAGTGGTTGGGGATTGCATCGCTTCAAGGTTAGGTGATAGCGCGAGCAGGGACTGCACAGCCGGGAGAACTCCATCGTTGATGCAGCAGCCTTTCAGGCGCCCTGAACAGTCCAGATCTGAAGCATCCGGTACAGCATGATTGCTACGGCGAGCGCGGCGACCCCCAGGATCATGGTGCTCCATCTCGTTCGTTCAACGAGGCCCCAGAACGCAGCAAGCGGTATGAGGATGACAGCGGAAACGAGGTAGGTGTAAAACTCGAGCGGGCTGCCCGTGGCATTGTTTCCGACTGCGGGGGCGATGACTGCCACGATAAGTTGTGCCACGAGGAGGAGCTCGACCGCGAACAATGCCCCGAGGCTGTAGTCGTTCGGAACCTTGCCGGCCACACTCAGCACGAGGCACACTATTCCCGCGGCGACCGCGACAACGACCTGAAGCCAGGTGAACCACTCGATCACGTCGTCCCGCATTCCTCGGGGAAATTAATGATGGGCTTCGCGACACCCTGTTCGATTTCCACGAGTCCGACAAGTCGACCGTCCGGCGCTATCGCCGCGACAGGTGCCGCCGTGGCATCATCACCCGAAACCCGATGCTCAGACATGTGCACCCTCTTGCCGTGGCCGAGATCAACGCATTGTTGAAGAGTCAACTCCATCACGGGGAAGAGCCTGCGGGCGACGTCTGCGGGTTCCAAAAGCATCGAGGCGACGTCGAGTCCATCAAGTGTGTGCGCGTCAGAGATCTCGAAGGGCCCGACTCGGGTCCGACGCAGCGCGGTCAGGTGGCCCCCGACACCCAGCGAGCGGCCGAGGTCGCGCGCGAGCGCGCGAACGTATGTTCCCGTCGAGCACTCGATCCGCACATCGAGGTCAAAAAACTCGCCGTGTCGTGCGGAGAGCACGTCGAAAGCGCTGATCGTGACAGGGCGTGCGCCAAGTTCGACGGCCTCGCCAGCGCGAGCCCGAGCATAAGCACGCCGACCATCCACCTTGATCGCGCTCACGGTGGAGGGAATCTGTCGAATGTCTCCCGTCAGCGGAGCGATCGCGGTTGCGACATCCTGATCAGTCAGCGCGGCAAGTCGATCAGGGTTGGCCAAAACATCCACTGGGCTGTCGGCATCATCCGTGGGAGTTGACGCTCCGAGCCGGATGGTTGCCAGGTATTCCTTGTCGAGGCCTACGAGGTAAGTGAGGAGCCGCGTTGAGCCGTTCACACCGAGAATGAGCAGTCCGGTCGCCATCGGGTCCAGCGTTCCCGCATGCCCGATCCGGCGCGTGCCCACGAGACGTCTGGCACGAGAAACGACATCGTGACTCGTCATGCCGCCGGCCTTGTCGACGAGGAGGATGCCGCTGCGCGAAGAGGTATCCATCACCCCTTGAGGGTACCAATCCCTGGTCCGGCCCGTAGGATTCGAGACATGAGGGTAGCGGTCATCGGGGCAGGAGCGGTGGGGGGGACCATCGCAGCGCTCCTGGATCGGGCCGGACACGACGTTGAAGTCACAGCGCGCGGCGCCCACCTTGATGCCATCCGTTCAAGCGGACTTCGGCTCACCGGGGAGTGGGGTGACCACACTGCCCGAATAGACGCGAACCTCATGCTCACGAAGGCCCCAGAGCTTGCCATCGTGACGACGAAGGCGTTGGACGCCGCCACTGCTTTGCGCGATAACGCGGACTGGGTGCGGGGGGTTCCTGTCGTCGTCATCCAGAACGGGATCAAGTCGATCAGCACCGCGCGCGACGTCCTGCCTCACACCGATATTGTCGGAGGACTCGCTCTGTTTGCCGCGTCGTATGTCGCACCAGGTCACGTTGCCGTAACGACCACCGGCAGCACCTACCTCGGTAATGCGGAGAATGGTCTGGATGTCGACTACGCAGCGTCTGTTCTCACCGCGGTCATGCCGGTCAGGATTACCCACAATTTCGCGGGTGCCCAGTGGACGAAACTCGTCGTGAACCAGATCAACGCCCTGCCGACGATCACCGGTACGAACGCGCAGGCGACCATTGCCGACCGTAGACTTCGCCTCGTGCTCACCCGAAGCATGCAGGAGGCCGTAACCGTTGCCCTGGGCGCCGGCATCCATTTCGAGAAGCTGCAGGGGCTCTCCGACAAACTCCTCCGATTGTTTCGAAGGCTACCGCTCCCTCTCGCCCAAGCTCTGCCCCTGGTGATGAGGTGGCGGATGGGGCCGACGCCCAACCCCGGCTCCACGCTGCAAAGCATCCGTCGCGGCCAGAAGACGGAAATCGACTTCCTCAACGGCGCGATCGTGGATGCGGCAACGGTGTCCGGCACCTCGGCTCCGATCAACGCGGTGCTCGTTGACATGGTCCACGAGGTCGAGATTACGGGAGTGTTCCTGAGCGAGGAGGAGATAGTCGAACGCGTCAACGGCGTCGGAAGGGGTGGCCCGCCGGCGCCAGCCGTCTAACAGGAGTCTGCGAAAACTCTCCGCGGATGATCGAGGTCCTGATTGTCGATGATCGCCGTTGCCTTCTCGCTGGGGTTCGCATCCTTCAGATAAGCCTCATCCGCTGCGGAATCACGGGCAATGTCAGAGTCGGCGGATTCGAGGAGCGGAGTGCTCAACCAGATGGAGTAGTTCCAGATCCCCAGAAGGTCGCGCCGATGCAGGAACACTCCGTCAACGATGAGAATCGCGTCGGGGCCGGCAGACATCCATTTCGGCTGGAAGACCGGCTGGTCGCGAACCCCATCGAATCCCGTGAGAACGAAACCCGTGCTGCCGCCCGTGTGGAACGGATCGACCAGCACCCTGCGCAGGAGAGAATAGTCGTAAGCCTCACGGTAGTGCGCCTTTCCGTCGTACTCGCCAGCGCGTTCCCGATCCGCACGGGGGCGGAAAAAGTCATCAATGTGCGCGCGGAATACTTTGGCACCCTTGATGCGCAGCGTTTCAGCAAGTCCGTCGGCAAACTCCTGTTGCCCAGCACCGTGACGACCATCGACGGCAACCATCGTGCGGCCGTGACCGTAGTTGTGCAGGATTTCGTCCGCGATGGACTCCAGTTGGTCTTTCTTCTCCGGTGCCCATCGAGCCATACTCCTAGAGTAGTCCGGGTGAGCAGCGTGGGCAGGGAGAGCAGAGACCCTCAGTTGCTGGGGCGTCACATTGCCGCTTGGTACCGGCAGTACGCGAGGGACCTTCCGTGGCGGGCCCACGACTTCGGGGCCTGGGGCATCCTCGTCAGCGAGGTGATGCTGCAACAAACACCCGTGTCCAGAGTCATCGACCCTCTCGCATCGTGGCTGTCGCGCTGGCCGACCCCTGCCGACCTCGCGTCAGTGCCTGCCGGTGAGGCGGTGCGCGCGTGGGGCCGTCTCGGTTACCCGCGGCGTGCACTGCGTTTGCACGCGTGCGCGATCGCGATCGTCGGCCGACATGACGGGGTGGTTCCGCACGATCTCGATGCCCTTCTTGCGCTTCCGGGGATCGGCGAATACACCGCGCGCGCCGTTGCCGTATTCGCTTATGGCCAGCGGCATCCGGTCGTCGACACCAACGTTCGCCGCGTGATCGCGCGGGCAGTTCACGGGAACGGCCAGCCTGCACCACCGTCGATTCGGCGAGATCTCGCGGACATGGAGGAGTTGCTCCCGGGTGACGCAGAGGCTGCGCAGGTTGTCAGTGCCGCGGTGATGGAACTCGGTGCCATCGTCTGCACGGCGAGGGCACCGCGGTGCGAAGCGTGTCCGATCGCCAACAGTTGCGCGTGGCGTGCAGCGGGGTACCCGGAATATCACGGACCCGCGAGGCCCGTCCAGGCAGCATTCGAAGGGTCAGACCGTCAGGTTCGGGGTCTCATCCTGGCGCAACTGCGCGCGAGCGAGATCCCGGTCCGCATGGCAGACATCAGTTCGCTGTGGCCGGATGCTGAACAGCGGGAGCGCGCCCTCGACGGGCTGTTGGCCGACTGCCTGGTCACTGGCGACCAGACGAAGGGTTACCAACTGCCGGAGTAATCAGTCGTCCTCGTCCTCAATCTCGATGGCCTCGTCGACCTCATCACCTGCGAACTCCCGCGGCTTGACATACGGATCTGCATCTCCGGCGTACTGGGCGGTCGCTGCAAGCGAGGACACTTCGCCGTCCCGGCTGCGTGCCTCGGCAAGGAGGCCCTCAATGAGCTTCGCATTCTCAGGGATCGCATCGGCAATGAACTCCAGACTCGGAGTCAACCGCGCCGTGATGTTCTTCCCCACTTCTGAGCGCAACATGCCCGTCGCGGACTTTAGCGCGGCGGCTGAGTCGACGCGCTCCTGGTCAGTCCCGTAGACGGTGTAAAAGACACTCGCGTGCTGGAGATCACCGGTCATCTGCACGTCGGTGATCGTGACGAAGCCGAGCCGAGGATCCTTGATCCCTTTCTCCAGCCGCTTCGCCACGATCACCTTGATGCGATCAGCGAGCTTACGCGCCCTCGCCGGGTCTGCCATATGTCTCTCCTCGTCCGCCGAAACGGCTACCTGACCTTTTCCTTCAACTCGATCGTCTCGATTTCATCGCCGATGCGGATGTCGTTGAACTTACCGAGGCCGATACCGGCTTCGAAGTCCGTCTTTACCTCTGTCACATCGTCCTTGAACCGGCGCAGCGACTCGATGGCGAGACCATCGCCGACGACAACACCGTCCCGGATGACCCGGGCTTTCGCGTTGCGCGTGATCGTTCCCGACCGCACGATGACACCCGCGACGTTGCCGAACTTCGAGGAGCTGAACACCTCGCGGATTTCGGCGACACCGGACTGGATCTCCTCGTACTCGGGCTTGAGCATGCCCTTGAGCGCATTCTCGACGTCCTCGAGCGCGGAGTAGATGACCGAGTAGAACCGGACATCCACGCCTTCGCGTGCTGCACGCTCGCGAGCCTTCGGGTCTGGACGAACGTTGAACCCGATGATGATGGCGTTGTCGACCGTGGCGAGGTTGACGTCGCTCTCCGTGACTCCACCGACACCGCGGTGGATGATGCGCAATTGCACAGAGTCATCAACATCGATCTTCAGCAGCGACTCTTCAAGAGCCTCAACGGCACCGGAAACGTCACCCTTGATGATGAGGTTGAGCGATTCGACCTTGCCATCTTCGAGCGCCTTCGTGAAGTCCTCGAGGCTGATGCGCTTGCGGCTGCGCGCCAGGAGGGCATTGCGCTCGACCGCTTCACGCTTTTCGGCGATCTGCCGCGCGGTGCGATCATCGTCGGTGACGAGGAACGTGTCACCGGCGCGAGGCACCGACGTGAGCCCCAGCACGGCAACTGGTCGTGCCGGCGTCGCGAACTCCACGGTGTCGCCGTTCTCGTCGAACATCGCCCGAACTCGCCCGTACGCGGTGCCCGACACGATCGGGTCACCAACTTCGAGAGTTCCCGACTGGATGAGCACGGTCGCTACGGCACCGCGCCCCTTGTCGAGTTTGGCTTCAATGGTGACACCACGCGCATCCTTGTTCGGATTTGCGCGCAGGTCGAGCCCGGCATCCGCAGTCAGGAGCACGGCGTCAAGAAGCTCGGTGATGCCAATATTGTTAAGCGCCGAAACGTCAACGAACATCGTGTCTCCGCCATACTCTTCTGCGACGAGTCCGAATTCGGTAAGTTGCTGACGCACCTTCGCGGGGTTCGCATCCGGTTTGTCGATCTTGTTCACCGCGACGACAATCGGTACGCCTGCCGCCTGGGCGTGGTTGAGTGCTTCCACGGTCTGCGGCATGATTCCGTCGTCGGCAGCCACTACGAGGATGGCGATGTCCGTCACCTGGGCTCCACGGGCACGCATGGCCGTGAACGCTTCGTGACCGGGGGTGTCGATGAAGGTAATCGCGCGTTCTACGCCATCGTGTTCTTCGACGACCTGATACGCGCCGATGTGCTGGGTGATGCCACCGGCCTCACCCTCTCGCACGTTCGCCTTACGGATCGCGTCCAGCAGTCGGGTTTTACCGTGATCGACGTGACCCATGACGGTGACGACGGGCGGACG
>JBDTCD010000067.1:0-9281 GCA_039923755.1 Terrimesophilobacter sp.
GAAGGTGATCACTGGACCGGGGCTCACCGCCTGAGGCGGAGGAAAATAGAACGAGACCAGCCACAACTGGGCTGCAAAAGCAGCAATCACCAGTACGAGTCCGATGACCCACAGTGCGCCGATCCACGGATTGTTTTTCTTCATTCTGGCGGCGTCCACCCTATTGCCCTGCGGAAAAGGAGTCCCACTCCGATCGCGAGGCCAACCGTGACCGCTGGTCCGGACAGCGACCAGGCTGAACTTTGGAGCATCTGCTGCAGGGTCCACGCGGTCCCCGAGCCGTAATAATTGACGCCGTTGGCCCAGAATGCTGCTGCGATCCCACCTACGACGAGGACACCGGCGACCGACCACAGGGTGCGCTCGAATGGGTTGGGTTCGAATGGTTCGTCGGCTACGACGGCTTCGTCGGATTCGACCTCCACCTCTACCTCGACATCGGTCTCGGTCTCGACGTCGGTCTCGACGTCGTTTGCCGGGGTGTCGGCGCCCAACTCATGTTCGGAGCCCGGTTGGAAGCCCGGTTGGAACCGGGGGTCGAAGCGGGGATCAAACGTGCCAGACATGCCTGAACTACCCGAGATCCGGCTCGCCAGCGATAAGTCCGCGAAGCCAGTCCCGCGCCTCCACGAACACCTCGTTGTTGTAGCGGCCACCCACTTCGGTGCGTACCTCGTCCGCTCGCGGATACGAACCGAGGAAGATCACATTAGGGCTGAACCGTTTGAGGCCGAGCAGGGCATCCGCAACCCGTTCGTCGAGGATGTGTCCGTCAAGATCGATCACGAAGCGGTAGCGGCCGAGAGTGTCCCCGATGGGGCGCGATTCGATAAGGCTCAGGTTCACGCCCCGAGTGGCGAACTGTTCCAGTAAGTCGAGCAGCGAACCGGGCTCATCAGAGGGCAGCTCGACGATAATGCTCGTCTTGTCGGCGCCGGTTGACGGAGGGGTCGCGCCCATCCGGCTTACGAGTACGAAACGAGTAACGGCGTTCGGGTTGTCGCCGATCTTGGTCGCCAGGACGTCGAGCTCATGATGTGTGGTGATGCCCGGTGGCGCGATCGCGGCATCAGCCTGCCCGGCTGAATCGTCGAGGAGGGCGGCAGCTGCCGCCACGTTGGAGGTCGCAGGAATGTGTCCGTGGTGAGGGAGGTTCTGCTCAAGCCAGCGATGGCACTGCGCGTAGGCAACGGGGTGCGCGTTGACCACCTTCACGTCGGCGAGCGTCATTCCGGGGCGGGCGACGAGAACGAAGTTCACCGGTACGAGGTACTCACCGATGATCCTCAGCCCCTGGATGTTGGCCAGCGCATCCTGGGTGGCACTGACCCCGCCCTCGACTGAGTTTTCGATCGCGATCATGGCTGCCGTGCTGCGCCCCGACACCACGTCATCCAGCGCCTCGCCCACGTTGTTGACGGCGCGCCACGTCTTTCCTGCGGCTGCCGACACCTGGGCGAGTGCAGCTTCCGTGAATGTTCCCGCCGGTCCTAGATAGCTGTAGGTCTCGGCAGGATCGGTGACTGGCATGCACACAACTTTAGGGCACCACCCAAATGAAGGCGTTTGCGCATTCTCCACCAGTTGCGCCCCGGTACCACTGGGCACCAATTCATGGATGCCTTCATTTGGGAGGAAGATGGGGCGATGGATATTCGCGCGGGAACTCCGGCACAGGAGTCCGATCTCATCGATGTCGCCGAACTCATAGACGCGTACCACCACCGCCAACCCGATGTCTCGGTTCCCTCCCAGAGGGTGGCGTTCGGCACGAGCGGGCATCGCGGGTCATCGCTCGACACGGCCTTCAACGACGCGCACATCGCCGCGATCACCCAGGCGATCGTTGAATACCGCGCGAGCCAGGGTATCGACGGACCCTTGTTCATCGGCGCCGACACCCACGCCCTCAGTGCTCCTGCACAGGCGACAGCTCTTGAGGTGCTCGTGGGAAATCACGTCGATGTACGTGCGGACGAGTTCGGCGACTGGGTCCCTACGCCGGCACTCTCGCACGCGATCATCGCGCACAACGCTCGCACGCTGGCGAAACCGAACGTCGAGACGACCTTCGGCGTTGGCGGCGCGGCGAAGGCCAGAAATGGTCTTCGCTCCAAGCGTCAGCGCGCGGACGGCATCGTCATCACGCCAAGCCATAACCCGCCGCGCGACGGCGGATTCAAGTACAACCCGCCGCACGGCGGCCCCGCCGATAGCGACGCCACGGGATGGATTGCCAACCGCGCTAACGAGCTCCTCGCTGGAGGCAACCGGGATGTCCTTCGCGCGGAGCCCACGGCTGTTGGCAAGTACGACTTCCGAGGCCACTATGTCAACGACCTTGGCAACATCATCAACATCGACGCCATCCGCGCCGCCGATCTGCGGATTGGAGCCGACCCATTGGGTGGTGCAAGCGTCAACTACTGGACTGCCATCGCCGAACGTCATCGACTCCCGATCACCGTCGTAAACCCGATGGTTGATCCCCGGTGGTCATTCATGACGCTGGACTGGGATGGAAAGATCCGTATGGACCCGTCGTCACCGTACGCGATGGCCTCGGTGCTTGAGCACCAAGGCGATTTCGACATCCTCACCGGAAATGACGCCGACGCGGACCGGCACGGGATCATCACTCCCGACGGCGGCCTCATGAATCCGAATCATTACCTGGCTGTTGCGATCCACTACCTTTTCACGAATCGCCCGGACTGGAGAGTCGATGCAGCTGTCGGCAAAACGCTCGTCTCCAGCTCCATGATCGACCGCGTTGCCTTGTCACTCGGCCGGCGGCTGTGGGAGGTTCCGGTCGGGTTCAAGTGGTTTGTGCCTGGGCTGGTCGACGGGTCTGTGGGTTTCGGCGGCGAGGAAAGTGCCGGAGCGAGTTTTCTTCGTATGAATGGAACGGCATGGACGACCGACAAGGACGGCATCCTGCTCGCGCTGCTCGCGAGCGAGATCCGCGCTGTCACGGGCCAGTCGCCGACTGCGCTCTATGCACAGCTTGTCGAAGAGTTCGGCGATCCCGCTTATGAACGAACAGATGCGCCGGCAACGAAGGAACAGAAAGAGCGACTCGGCAGACTCAGCGGCTCGGCCATCTCCGCGACCGATCTCGCTGGCGACCCGATCATCGCGACCCTCAGCACGGCGCCCGGGAACGGTGCCGCCATCGGCGGCGTCAAGGTCGAAAGCGCCAGCGCATGGTTCGCCGCGCGACCCAGCGGAACCGAAGACGTCTACAAGATCTACGCCGAGTCCTTCCGCGGGCCGGAACACCTTGTGCGCGTCCAGTCGGAGGCGAAGGCCATTGTCGACCAGGCACTCCACTCCGATCAGGGTGCGTAATCGGGCGCTGGCGGAAGCCCGAAGAATTCCTCCAAGGTCAGAACCCCCGTGTTGTGCAGCTCGGTGGAGAGGTACGTTCCCACCCAACGAACATGCCATGGCTCGTATATGTAACCGGTGATCTGCTGCTTGCCCTGTGGGTAGCGGATGACGAATCCGAATCGCCACGCGTTGGCTGCAATCCATTCACCCTGCGGGGTAGTCCCGAAACACTCCTGGATGTTGCACTTGCTCGGGTAGGCCGCGACATCGGCGGTCCATCCGGTCTGGTGTTCGCTGTACCCCGCGCGAGCGCTCTGAGCGTCAGCTGCCGCCTTCCCCAATTGGTTCACCAGCGTCTGGTGAAGGCTGAGCTGGGTGCTGTACGACCGATAGGAATTCTGAATCTGAAGTTGTCCTGCCCCTTCGGCTGCGGCTGCGGCGAACATCTGCACCATCGCATCGGCCGCCGGCGGCCGCATGAGGGGCGCCGAAAGGTGTTTTACCGGTGTAACCACCAGATCCGGCGGAGCGTAGTTGATGGGATTGAGGGGCCGAAGCTTGTCATTGATGACCCATTGGCTGAGCGGATCGTCGATCGAATATCGGCTTTTGTCGAAGAACGATTTGACCTTCGTCACCGGAGCCGGAAGCGATGCAGGCGTACTCGCCGAAGGTGATGCGCTCGGCCCTGGAGGCCTTTCGGGCGCGCACGCGGCCAGACTGAGAACCACTGATGCCGCGAGCATGCCCGCGAGGATTCTGCGATACGGGACGGCGAGCATGAACTCGATCCTAGCTCCGGCACCCTGAGGTATTCTTTTGCCATTCGTCATGCGTTTATAGAATTCTGTTGACAGTGGGAGCATGCAGTGCGTATGGTTATCGCAATCTCGTGAGAGCGCTCCCACAACTCGGAATGAGAGCGCTCCCACGGGACACCACCCTAATCCACGCACACGAAGGAGTGACCGTGAACTTTTCACGACGCACCAAAGCCACGGCTGCAGTCGCTGCAGCGGCGGCGCTTGCACTGGTCGCCACCGGATGCTCGCAAACCCCCGCCGCAGTAGTCGATGACGGGCCTATGACCCTCACCATTACCACGTTCGGCACCATGGGGCTCGATGGGCTCTACGCCCAGTACGAGAAGGCCCACCCGAATATCACCATCAAGGCGACGAACATCGACACCGGTGGAAATGCCCTGACCGACTGGAAGACGAAGCAGGCCGCAGGAAACGGGCTGCCCGACATCCAAGCCGTCGAAGAAGGCTGGCTCGGCCAGGTGATGGGGGTCTCGGATTCCTTCACCGACCTGCGCGACTTCGGTGCCAATGACATCAAGAACCGCTGGGTTCCATGGAAGCTCGGACAGGCCACGGACCCGAAAGGCCGGATCATCGGTTACGGAACCGACATCGGCCCTGAGGGACTCTGTTACAACGGCAAACTTTTCGCTGCGGCCGGCTTGCCGAGTGATCGTACAGCCGTTGCCAGCCTGTTCGGCGGCGGGGGCGCCACGTGGGACAAGTTCTTCGAGGTCGGCAAGCAATATCACGCCGCCACCGGCAAGGCCTGGTATGACCAGAGCGGATTTGTCTGGAACGCCATGGTGAACGAGCAGGCCGAGGGCTATTACACGAAGGCCGGCAACCTTAATATCAAGGACAACGCCGCGCTCAAAGGCTTGTGGTCTCAGCTCGCCGACGGTGCGAAATCCGGCCTCTCCTCCAACCAGTCCCAGTGGGATTGGGGCGGAGGGAAGGCGTTCACCGATGGTTCGTTCGCGACCTTCGTCTGCCCGGGCTGGATGCTCGGTGTGGTCAAGGGCCAGGTCACGGCCGCCGGCGGCGACAGCACTGCAGGCTGGGACTTCGCCGACGTCTTCCCCGGTGGCGCAGCCAACTGGGGCGGTTCGTTCCTGACTGTTCCGACCACGTCAAAGCACCAGAAAGCGGCCGCCGAGCTCGCTGCCTGGCTGACCGACGTTCCCCAGGAGGTCGCGGCTTTCCAAGCGGCAGGCACGTTCCCGAGCGTTGTCAAGGCCCAATCGGATGCCGGAGTCACCGGCCCAAGCGACCTGACGAAGTTTTTCAATGGCGCACCGGTTGGCCAGATCCTCGCATCCCGTGCCAACGGAGTCGTCGCGCAGTTCAAGGGTCCCGATGACTCAATCATCCAGGAACAGGTGTTCGGTCCGTCGGTCAAAGAGATCGACTCCGGCACCGATGGAACTAAAGCATGGAATGACGCGATGAAGCTACTCGACCAGCTCGTTGTCAACAAGTAGTCCATAAGTAACTGGGGCCCTTCGGAGCTGCTCCGAGGGGCCCCGCCCTGACCAGGAGAACACCAATGTCGACGATCACAGGCCGCGAGGGCTCACCGGGAACTCCCGGGCTCACCCTGCGCCAGAAGTTGGGTCGCTGGGATGTGCGTTACTCGCCGTACCTTTATGTCGCGCCGTTCTTCATCCTCTTCGGACTCGTCGGACTGTTCCCACTGGCCTATACCTTCGTCGTCTCGCTCAACAAATGGGACCTGCTTCAGGGACCCGGGGCGTGGGTCGGCTTCGATAACTTCGCTGCAGAACTCGCCGATCCACTGTTCTGGAACTCGATCTCCAACACCTTTAGCATCTTCCTGCTTTCCGCCATCCCACAGCTCATTTTCGCGCTTCTCATCGCCGCGGTCCTCGACCAGAACCTGCGCGCCAAGACATTCTGGCGAATGAGCATCATCCTGCCCTACGTTGTTACGCCCGTCGCAGTGGCACTCATTTTCTCCAACCTGTTCGGCGAGAAGTACGGCCTCATCAATAACATGCTCCAGGGAATCGGCCTCGACCCCGTGTTGTGGAAGACGGATACATTCCCCGGACATCTGGCCATCGCCACGATGGTGAACTGGCGCTGGACCGGCTACAACGCGCTCATCCTTCTCGCTGCGATGCAGGCCGTGCCGCGCGACATCTACGAGTCCGCGGCGATTGATGGCGCCGGCGCGGCCCGGCGGTTCTTCTCTCTTACGATCCCGAGCATCCGGCCGACGTTCATCTTTGTCATCATCACCGCGACGATTGGCGGACTGCAGATCTTCACGGAACCGAAGCTCTTCGATGCCTCGAGCTCCATCCCAGGCGGAGTATTCAGGCAGTACCAGACCACGGTCCTCTATCTGTGGGACATGGCCTTCAACCGCGGCAACTTCGGTAAGGCCGCCGCCATCGCCTGGATCCTGTTCATCATCATCGTGCTCATCGGGCTCGTTAACTTCCTGCTCTCCAAGCGGATTGCCTCCTCGGGTGCGGAGCGAATCTCGCACCGCAAGCTCAAGAAACGGGCAAGGACACGATGAGCGCCGACACCGCACGCAATCGCGGCCACACCACACCGTTCTCCCGGCGACCCGGTTTCCTCACCTACGGACTACTCACCGCGTTCTTCGTCGCGGGCGCCTACCCGCTCTGGTGGTCTTTTGTCGTCGGCAGCAGCGACACTACCGCCCTGACGAGCACCTGGCCTCCGCTCCTCCCCGGCGGCCGATTCTGGATCAACGTCGGTGAAGTTTTCAATACCGTCCCGTTTTGGCTTGCACTGGGAAACAGCGTCATCGTGTCCTCCGTCATCACTTTGTCGGTCATCACGTTCTCCACGCTCGCTGGATATGCATTCGCGAAACTGCGGTTCCGCGGCCGGGAAGGGCTCATGATCTTCGTTATCGCCACGCTGGCGGTGCCGACTCAACTCGGCATCATCCCGCTGTTCATCCTCATGAAGCAGTTCGGCTGGACGGGCACGCTCGGTGCCGTCATCATTCCCACGCTCGTCACGGCATTCGGCGTGTTCTTCATGCGTCAATACCTCGTCGACGTCATCCCCGACGAACTCATCGAAGCTGCGCGCGTCGACGGTGCAAACATGATCGGAACGTTCTGGCACGTCGCGGTTCCTGCCGCGCGGCCAGCCATGGCGATCCTCGGACTCTTCACCTTCATGACTGCCTGGACCGACTACCTGTGGCCTCTGCTCGTCGTTCCGCAGAACCCCACGCTGCAAGTGGCGTTGAGCCAGCTGCAGTCCGCGCGTTATGTCGACTACACCATCGTGCTCGCCGGTGCCGTTCTGGCAACCATCCCGCTCTTGATACTCTTCGTTGCAGCAGGCAGACAGCTCATCGCGGGCATTATGCAAGGAGCGGTCAAGGGGTGAATGACGTGACGAATGGTTCGAACGGTGTAGCGGCTGGGCAGCGCCACTTCCCCCACAACTTCCTGTTCGGGGTTGCCACCGCGGCGTACCAGATCGAAGGAGCCGCACACGAGGACGGCCGGACCGACTCCATCTGGGACGTGTTCTGCCGTGAACCCGGCGCAGTGGTCAACGGAGACAACGGCGATATTGCCTGCGATCACTACCATCGTTACCACTGGGATGTTGGGCTCATGTCCGACCTCGGCATCCAGACCTACCGGTTCTCCACCTCGTGGGCGCGGGTGTGTCCGGATGGCGGCCCCGTCAACGCGAAAGGCGTCGACTTCTATTCGCGCCTCGTCGACGAACTGCTCGCGAGAAACATCAAACCCTGGCTGACCCTCTACCACTGGGACCTTCCGCAGGCACTCGAGGACACCGGGGGTTGGGCCAACCGCGACACCGCGTATCGTTTTACCGAGTATGCCGGCGTCGTTCACGATGCGCTCGGCGACCGAGTGAACGCGTGGACCTCTCTCAACGAACCGTGGTGCGCATCGTTCCTCAGCTATATCGGCGGAGAGCATGCCCCGGGCAGGCAGGATGTTGCCGCCGGCCTTGCGGCTGGACACCACCTGCTGCTCGCACACGGCCTTGCCACCCGGGAACTCCGATCACGCGACGCAGACCTGCAACTTGGCATCACTCTGAATCTCACCGTCGCCGACCCGGTAGACCCGTCCGACCCTCTCGATGTCGATGCGGCACGGCGGATCGACGGGCAGTTCAACCGCTTCTTCCTCGACCCCATCTTCCGCGGCCAGTATCCGGACGATGTCCTGCGCGATCTGGACGGCCTGGGCCTCGAGGCGGTCATCCAACCGGGCGACCTGGAGATCATCTCCACACCGATCGACGCGCTCGGCATCAACTACTACCACGGCGACTTCGTCGGATACCGGCCGACCGCCGCCGAAACCACGACGGCGGCTCCTTCAGCGCGACCAAAGCGCTCCCCGTTCCCTGCAGCGGACGGTGTTTACTGGCATCCTCGCGGGTTGCCGGAGACGGCGATGGGCTGGGAGGTGCAGCCAGAAGGGCTCACCCGGCTGTTGCGCAGAATTCACGACGAGTACACCGGGCCGGCAGGGGTGTCGATTGCGGTCACCGAAAACGGGGCCGCGTACGACGACGTCGTCGAGTCGGATGGTTCAGTCAACGACATCGAGCGCGTGGCGTTCCTGCGGCTGCACCTCGACGCGATCCTCGACGCGATCGATGAGGGCATTCCCGTGGAGGGTTACTTCTACTGGTCACTCCTCGACAACTTCGAGTGGGCGTGGGGCTACGAGAAACGTTTTGGTCTCGTGCGAGTGGACTACAGGTCCCAGTTCCGGATTCCGAAGTCGAGCGCTATCGAATACCGCAGCATCATCGCCGACCGGGCACTGTAACCGGGCGCCCTGATATCGGATGACTAGAATTTTTGGGACATGACTTCCCTTCAGCAGGAATCCGGTTCTGCACCGACTCTCGAAATGGTCGCGGCCCTCGCTGGGGTCTCCCGCTCCACGGTGTCCCGGGTCGTAAATTCCTCCCCCAAGGTCACGGCGGAAGTTGTGGAAAGTGTCAACGCAGCAATCGCCACGCTCGGCTACGTTCCCAACCGGGCCGCGCGAACGCTCGCGAGCCGCAAGACTGACTCGATCGCTCTCGTCATTCCCGAGAACACCGCCAAGTTCTTCGCCGACCCGT
>JBDTCD010000068.1:0-10154 GCA_039923755.1 Terrimesophilobacter sp.
GTTCTTCGTGTACCCGCTGTTCGCGTCGATCTTCTACTCGTTCACGCGATTCGACCTCGTTTCACCGCCAAAGTTCATCGGCCTGCGCAACTACGAGTACCTGTTCACGAAAGACCCGAAGGTGTGGATCGCCGCAGGCAACACACTCTGGTTCGTGGTCATCCTCGTGCCGGTTCGCATCATCACCGCCCTCGGTGTCGCGTTCCTGCTGGTTCGCGCGAAGCGCGCATCGGGTTTCTGGCGCACGGTCTTCTACCTGCCCGCACTCGTGCCGTCAGTTGCCGGTGTCGTTGCCTTCGTCTTCCTCTTCAACCCCGGTACCGGCCCGGTCAACCTCATCCTCAAATCCATCGGCATCCAGGGGCCCCTGTGGTTCAACGACCCGGCGTGGTCGAAGCCGTCCCTGCTGTTGCTCGGCATCTGGGTGATGGGCGACATCATGATCATCTTCCTGGCCTCCCTGCTCGATGTGTCAAAAGAACAGTACGAAGCTGCTTCTCTTGACGGTGCCAACGGAGTCCAAAAATTGCGTTATGTCACGTTGCCCAACATGGCGCCGGTCTTGGTTTTTGCGGTCATCACCGGCGTCATCGATGCGCTCCAATACTTTACGCAGGCCGCAGTTGCCTCCGGAGTTGCCAGCGGCAAAACAGGAGTTTCGGTGCAGCTAAGCCAGATTCTCGGGTACCCGAGCGACTCTCTTCTCACCTACACCGAATGGCTGTACGTGCGGGGGTTCAGCAACTTCCAACTCGGCTACGCCGCAGCGCTGGCGGTTGTGCTCTTCGTGGTGACGGCAATATTCCTTGCCATTCTCCTGCGCAGATTCAACGCTTTTACCGCTGAAGGTCGCTCATGACAACTCACAAGGTGGCGCCCTTGCGTCAGGCTGAGCGGAGGCGGGCTCAATCGGCGATGTCGCGATTCCTCTATTGGGTTGCCGAACATGCCTTGCTGATTGTTCTAGCGATCTTGTTTATGGCACCGCTCGTGTTTGTCTTGTTGACCTCGTTCATGTCGGCTAACCAAACACTGACGGCCACCCTTTGGCCAAATCCCTGGGACTTCGGAAACTACCTTCGTGGCTTCACCCAGGTGCCGTTGGCGTTGTGGTTTGGTAACTCGTTTATGTACGCAGGTCTTTCGACGGTGTTCATGCTCATCTCGTCGGTGCCGGCCGCGTATGTTCTCGCGAGAATTAGGATCCGGTTCGCCAATACCATTTTCCTGGCGATCATCGTCGCTATGCTTCTCCCGCCACAGGTGACCATTGTCCCCATCTACGTGATGTGGTCCCAGCTCGGGCTCACCGGGACCCTGTGGCCACTGATCCTGCCGAATATCCTCGGCGATGCTTTCTCGATCTTCCTGCTACGCCAGTTCTTCCTCACGATACCCAGTGAATACGCGGATGCTGCCCGTATCGACGGAAACGGCGAACTCGGCGTGCTGCTTCGGGTCATTGTTCCCATGGCACGTCCGGGCATTGCGGCATCGGCCATCTTCCTCTTTTTCCACTGCTGGAATGACTATTTTGGTCCGCTCATGTACTCGTCGGAGAATCCGAATAACTGGCCGGTTGCCTATGGGCTCGCAGGGTTCCATGGTTCTCACGGAACCGACTGGGGCACCACGATGGCGGTGACCACGCTCGTGACCATACCTGTCGTGATCATCTTCTTCTTCGCCCAGCGCGTTTTCGTGGAGGGCATCACGTTGATCGGAGTGAAGGGGTAGAAGTGAAGCTCGTTGTTATTGGAGGCGGGTCTACGTACACGCCCGAACTGGTCGATGGATTCTCTCGACTTCGCTCGGTGTTGCCCATCGAAGAGCTGTGGCTCGTTGACCCCGATCAACACCGTCTTGACCTGGTTGCCGGGGTATCCAAAAGAATGTTTGCCCGTGCTGGTCATACCGGCCGGATCATTGCCACGGATGACGTGGTTGCGGGCGTTTCTGACGCAGATGTCGTGCTGTTTCAGTTGCGGATCGGCGGCCAGGCGGCCCGCCAGCATGATGAGACCTGGCCACATGAGATCGGCTGCATCGGCCAGGAGACAACCGGGCCTGGCGGGTTCGCCAAGGCGCTGCGGACTGTTCCCGTCATACTCAGGCTCGCCGAGCTTGTTCGAAAACATGCCAAGCCCGACGCGTGGATTATCGACTTTACGAACCCGGTCGGGATTGTGACGAGGGCGCTGCTCGAGGCGGGCCATCACGCGGTCGGCCTGTGCAATGTTGCGATTGGATTCCAACGGCAGTTCGCTGGACTTCTTGGTGTGGGGCCGCAGTCGGTGACCCTGCATCATGTTGGCCTCAACCACCTCACCTGGGAGCGTGGTGTCACCGTTACTACCGCATCCGGGCGTCGCGAAGCACTTCCTGACCTGCTCGCCCACAATCTTGAAGCCATAGCCGAAGGTGTGGAACTACCGGCTGAGCTGCTTCAGCGGCAAGGGGCAGTGCCGTCGTATTACCTGCGCTATTTTTATGCGCACGATGAGGTATTGCGGGAGCAACTTTCGGAGCCCACCCGGGCTGAAGGAGTCATGGAAATCGAAAAGGCCTTACTGGAAAAGTATGCCGACCCGACGGTGGATACGAAGCCTCCCGAGCTTGCGCAGCGCGGCGGTGCATATTATTCGGAGGCTGCGGTGGACCTCATCTCTTCACTTCGCTCCGATCGCGGAGACGTTCAAGTGGTCAATTTGAGAAACAATGGCGCCCTGCCGTTCCTGCCGGATGACCATGTGATCGAGGTTTCTGCCGAGGTACACGCGAATGGGTTCGTGCCGATACCCATTGAGCCGCTGCCGGAGGGGATGCGAGGGCTCATCAGCCACGTCGCCAGTTACGAGAGGCTCGCTTTGGATGCCGCGATTTCTGGCAGTCGTGAGAAGGTGGCCGCAGCGATGTTGGCGCATCCGCTCGTAGGTCAGTACGATCGCGCGGAGCGACTTACCGACCTTCTGATTTCGACAAATCACGAATACCTCAGTTGGGCAAAGTGATCGCCAGGTGAAAGGTTTCGAGTCCCGCAGAGGGGCGTGGGAGGGTTCACCCGATGATGCTGTCGTGCTTGCCGTTGACGGGGGTGGATCAAAGACTGATGTCGCCGCCGTGACGCTGGGCGGTGACCTGATTGGCACAGCTCACGGCGCGGGCTCAAACCCGCAGCTCTTCGGGATCGAAGCATCGCTGAGCACCATCGATCACTTGATCAGGCAGGTAATTGCCGGCATCGGCGACCGTACGCTGCTCCACACGGGGATCTATCTCTCCGGGCTGGATTTTCCCGAAGAATTGAGGGCATTCAGTTCGGCGATCTCGGAGACAAGTTGGTCCCTAGGGACTACGGGCATGCCTGCTCACGTCGAGAATGATTTGCACGCACTTCTTCGAACCGGAACCGGCCAACCCGATGCCGTTGTCGTCATCTGCGGCTCGGGAATCAACGCGATGGGGGCGCGGGCGGATGGCGCGACCGTGCGATTCCCTGCGCTGGGAATGATTTCTGGAGACTGGGGCGGAGGAACCTTCCTCGGCGAGCAAGCGGTCTGGCATGCGGCACGATCCGAAGACGGACGCGGCCCGCACACGTTGTTGCAGGAGCTCGTGCCCGAATTCTTTGGCCTTGATACCGTGGCAAAAGTCTCCGCAGCCCTGCATTTCGGCCGGTTGAAAGAATCCGATCTGACACGGCTCGCACCCTTGCTCTTCACCGCGGCTGATTCTGGCGACGCGATCGCACATTCGGTTGTCACACGACAGGCAGGGGAGATCGTTGCACTCATCGTCGCGGTGCTCACTCGACTCGACATGCTCGATCGTGAGGTACCAGTGATTCTCGGCGGTGGAGTTCTTGCGGCCCGACATCCGAAACTCATCGAGCCGATTCTGAGTGAACTCCACGAGCGAGCGGACCATGCGCAGATCCACGTCCTAGACAAGAGACCGATTGTGGGGGCCGCACTGTTGTGCCTTGAAGCAGTGGATGCAGACAGTGCCGCGATATCACGGGCAGCCAAAGCTCTTTCCTGATCTCTCCCTCTCCCGCGACCTCCTTGGAGCGTGCTGTTCGAGTAGCCGACTCAACCCTTCTGCGCTTCAGCCTCGATGATCGCGATCTCCTGGGTGGCGAGCGCGTGGTCGCGGGCGTCGGTAGCGTAACCGACACTCATCAGAGGCCAGTAGCGGGAATAGTGCACACGAACCTTTTTGTAGCGCAAGAGCCAATACAGGCACACGGATGCGGCGAGGATTCCGGAGATCGCGGCGACTCCGAGGCCCCAGCGCGGGCCGAACTGGTTGACGATCCAGCCGACGAACGGTGCGCCAATCGGTGTGCCACCGACGAAGATCGCCATGTATAGCGCCATGACCCTCCCACGCATGCTGGGTTTCACTGTCGTCTGGACCATGGAGTTCGCCGTGGTCATCAGCATGAGTGCGGCGAATCCAATAACCGCGAGCGAGACCGCGAACGATACGAAGGTGGGCATGATGGCAGAAATGGCGCTCGCGATGCCGAACAACGCGGAAGCGAGGAAGAGCGTGCGCATTCGCGGTCGCTCCTGGCGGGCAGAGACGAGGGCACCGGTCACCGATCCGATAGCCATGACCGAACTGAGCACACCGAATTCTGCTGCCCCCTGATGGAACGCGATCGTCGCCATCGTCGAGGTGTAGATCGCGAAGTTCATCCCGAACGTGCCAATGATTCCGATCATGATGAGGATCACGATGATCGCCGGTTTTCTCCTGACGTAGCGGAACCCCGCGACGATCTGGCCGCGCGCTCGCGGTGCCCGAGGTTGAGCCTGGAGCTCGCTCACGCGAATCGCCACCAGTGCGAGGATCGTTCCGGCAAACGTCCCGGCGTTGGCCAGGAAGACCCAACCAGCTCCGACGATCGCGATGAGGATGCCAGCGATCGCCGGTCCGATGAGCCGCGCAGCGTTGAAGGAAACCGAGTTGAGGGATACCGCGTTGGTGAGGTCCTTCTTCTCGACGAGTTCGGCGACGAAGGTTTGGCGGATGGGGGCGTCAATGGCGGAGACGATTCCGAGAAGCAGCGCGAAAAGGTACACGTGCCACAACTGGGCGACGCCGGTGACGACGATAATACCGAGGCCCAGCGCGAGCGAACCCATGGCGGCCTGCGTGACCATCAGCATTCGTCTCACATTGACTCGATCGGCGATGAGCCCAGCCCACGGCATAAGGATGAGCACCGGCCCAAGCTGCAGTGCCATCGTGATTCCGACCGCCGCCGCATCGTGATCACTTAAGTCAGTGAGAACGATCCAGTCCTGCGCGGTGCGTTGCATCCAGGTACCAATATTTGAGGTGAGCGCGCCGACGAACCACAGCAGGTAGTTGCGGACTCTCAGGGAGCGGAACGTGGAATTCACTGTTCGGCGAGCTCCTTGAGAATGGGGACAGCCTGATCCAGGATGCGGCGCTGATCCTTCGTGAGCGCCTCGAGCTGTTGCGTGAACCACACGTCGCGCCGACGCCTGGTTTCATCGACGAAGGCGTGTCCGCTAGCCGAGAGGTCTATCTCGATCCGCCGAGCGTCGTCTTCTGCTGTCACACGTGTCACGAGACCGGAGGCGACGAGAGCATTGACCGTGCGATTCATACTGGGCGGAGTGACACACTCATAATCACTCAAAGAACCGAGTGACTGCTGGCCGTGATTGTCGAGAGTGAATAACACCGAGCGCTGGCTTTCCGACACCTCATCATCTGCCGCGTTGGCCCTGATGCGCCGGGCAAGCCTCTGTATCGCGAGGCGCAGTTGTTGGTTCCCGTCCTTTTCCATAATTTACTTAGCATAGCAAATTAGTGTTGCTAACTATATAAGGAGATAGTCAGGCAAACCCGTTCGAGCCCTCCGAGGCCACTTGCGCGTGACCTACCTGTCAGGATCAACCTAAACTGGGGCTCAGGAGGCACCCATGAGCACGTCGTCCGCAGCCCGGCAGGATAAGACCTACGTCGACGCCGAAGGCGTGACGATCCATTACTACGTGTGGCCCGCCGCCACCCCCAGGGTGACCGTGCAGTTGCTCCACGGACTGGGAGAATACGCGGCCCGATATGAATGGCTGGCCGGAAAGCTCACTGCCGCCGGCTACACGGTCTACGCCGACGACCACCGTGGACACGGCCAGACTGGCCTCGGCCAGAACGGTGGCGATCACGCGAAGCTCGGCAAGCTCGGTCCGGGTGGGATGCGAGCGACCATCGAGTCGATTCGGAAACTGACAGGGATGATTCGGGCCGAAAACTCCGGGTTGCCGCTAGTGCTTCTCGGGCACAGTTGGGGCTCCCTCATGGCGCAGATTCTCATCAATGAGCATTCGGATGAGTACGATGCGGTCATCCTCAGTGGCTCCGCGCTTCGCGCCCTTGGCCACACGAACACCGGCGACCTGAACGCAAAATACAAGCACCTTGGCTCGACGGGCTACGAATGGTTGAGCCGGGATCCGCAGGTTGTCGCGACGGCAGCGGCTGACCCGCTCATGTTCATTGCGAGCGGAGTGAAGCTGTTCGGAATTGCGGACAGCCTTCGACTGATGGGTAAGCCTGCCAAAGGAATCGAGCACGACCTCCCCGTTCTCATTCAGGTGGGCAGCAATGATGTTGTGGGCGGCGTGAAGAGCAACGAACTTCTTGCCCAGGCGTACCTCGAACGAAGCGGCCTCAGCGATGTTGAGCTCATCGTGTACACGGGCGCCCAGCACGAAATATTCAACGAGACAAACAGGGACGACGTCGTGGCTGACACACTCGCCTGGATCGCTGATCGCGTGGCATGAGCACGCTGTTCACGCGTATCATCCGCGGAGAGGAGCCAGCCCGGTTTGTCTGGAAGGACGACGTGTGTGTCGCGTTCCTTACAATCGAGCCGCGCCAGCCGGGGCACGTTCTCGTCGTTCCCCGACTTGAGGTTGACCGGTGGCTTGACGCGCCAGACACCCTCATCGCCGAGCTCATGGTCGTCGCCCACCGGATCGGGTCCGCGCAGCGGGCGGAATGGGATTCGGATCGCGCGGGGCTCATGATCGAGGGCTACATGGTGCCGCACCTGCACATCCATGTCTGGCCTGCATGGTCGCCCCGTGAGTTTCATCCGTCGGGAATCGACCGTTCAGCTGAGCCCGCCGACCTGGATGCCGCGGCTGTTCGGCTCCGTGCACGCCTCCGGGCGAACGGCCACTCGGAACACGTTCCTGCGGAGGAATAGGCTGGGACGTGAAGAATCGCGCGGTCGCGCGGGTATTTCTGTCACGCGCGGGTGCTGTAACACCGGCGCGTGACGAAAGTACCAGCGCAACCCGACACCGCGAGATGCCCAGGCTCGACGATAAGAACGCTCAGAAGGGCTAACAGTGCACGGCGAATATAAGGTACCTGGCGGCAAGCTTGTGGTCGTCGACCTGGATGTTGTTGATGATCGGATCGCCAACTTCCAGCTCGCCGGCGACTTTTTCCTCGAACCCGATGATGCGCTCGAGGCGATCAATGACGCCGTGAATGGTTTACCGGCTGACAGCGAGTCCGCGTGGATTGCCGCCGCCGTGAAGGGTGCACTTCCGCAGGATGCACTCCTGCTCGGATTTACGCCCGAGGCCGTCGCGATCGCCATCCGTCGCTCGCTGTCCCGCGCGAGCAGCTGGACCGACTACGAGTGGCAGCTGATCCACGGCACCGCGTACCCGCCCGTGCTGCAGATGGCGCTCGACCAGGTGCTCTCCGAAGAGGTGGGCGCCGGTCGCCGCAAGCCCACGCTGCGCATCTGGGAGTGGAACGAACCGGGAGTCGTGATTGGCAGTTTCCAGTCGGTGAAGAACGAGGTCGACCTCGAGAATGCCGAAAAGTACGGAATGCAGGTCGTTCGCCGTATCAGCGGCGGTGGCGCGATGTTCATGGAGGCCGGCTCCGTCATCACGTATTCGATCTACGCACCGAGCGACCTTGTGCAGGGGATGTCGTTCGCAGACTCGTACGCGTTCCTCGACGAGTGGGTGATCACCGCGCTTAAGGGACTCGGTATTGACGCGTTCTACCAGCCGCTCAACGACATCACGAGCACGAAGGGCAAGATCGGCGGTGCGGCGCAGAAGCGCCTTGGCACCGGCGCGGTTCTTCACCACGTGACGATGAGCTACGACATGGACGGCGATCGCATGGTCGAGGTGCTGCGCATAGGGCGCGAGAAGCTGAGCGACAAGGGGACGAAGAGCGCAGCGAAGCGTGTGGACCCGCTGCGCAGCCAGACTGGGCTCAGTCGCGCGGAGATCATCGCCAAGATGGAGGCGACCTTCAAGGGCCTCTATGGACTGGTCGAGGGCGACATCACCGCCGAAGAACTCGCTCGCGCCAAAAAGCTGGTCGAGGAGAAGTTCTCCACCCCCGAGTGGCTATACAGGGTGCCGTGACCAGCACAATCCTGCGTCGACGGCGTGCACTGTGACCTGGACTCCGGATGGCGCGAACCTCGTCATCCACGGTGAGAACCTCTCCGCAATCGGCGCCCTCCCGGATGCCGCATTCACCATCGTGTACCTCGACCCGCCATTCAACACCGGGCGCTCGCAAACCAGGCAGTCCACGACGAGCGTGCGCAGCGCATCCGGTTCGGTTGTCGGTTTCCAGGGCCAGCGTTACGAGCGCATCCGCGGCGACCTCATGGCCTACGACGACGCATTCGAGGACTACTGGTCGTTCCTGGAGCCGAGGCTTACGGAGGCGTGGCGGCTGCTTGCCGACGACGGCACCCTCTATCTACACCTCGACTACCGTGAGGCGCACTACGCAAAGGTATTGCTTGACGCGTTGTTCGGGCGCGACTGTTTTCTCAACGAGATCATTTGGGCGTACGACTACGGCGGCAAATCCCGGAGGCGCTGGCCGACCAAGCACGACACGATCCTCGTGTACGTGAAGAACCCGCGCACCTATCACTTCGATTCGGAGTCGGTGGACCGGGAACCCTACATGGCGCCGGGGCTCGTCACACCGGAGAAGGTGGCACGCGGAAAGCTCCCTACGGATGTCTGGTGGCACACCATCGTGTCGCCGACCGGCAAGGAGAAGACCGGTTACCCGACCCAGAAACCAGAAGGTATTCTTCGCCGCATCATCCAGGCGTCCAGCCGTGAGGGCGATTGGGTACTCGACTTCTTCGCCGGAAGCGGGACAACCGGTGCGGTGGCGGGGGCGCTACACCGCCGCTTCGTTCTCGTGGATGAGAACACGGAAGCTGTAGGTGTCATCCGTGAGAGGCTGACCGCGGCACAGATCCCGTTCGCTAGCGCCTAAACACAGCGGGGATTGCGTCCTAAACGCTGTCGCGCTCGATCAGGCGCGTCGGCATGATCGTGAGCGTGTCTACCTCTTCACCGTCGATCATCCGCACGAGCACCTCCGCCATCTTCGCGCCCTGCTGCATCGACGGCTGGTCTACCGTCGTGAGCGGCGGGGTCGCGTTCTTCGCGTAGTAATCGTTGTCAATAGTGGTGATGCCGATGTCTCCGGGTACGGAGAGGCCGTTGTCACGTAACACCCCGAGTGCGCCAGACGCCATTTGCGCGCTCGCGGCGAACAATCCGTCGAAGTGCTCGCCTTTTTCCAGAATCCGCTTCATGGCCGACGCGCCACCTGCAGGGGTGAAGTCGGATGCCTCGAACAGTGTTGCCGCGAGCCCTGCCGCCTCAAGAGTTGTGCGCCATCCTTCGAGCCGGTCAAGTCCGGCGGCCATGTCCTGTGGCCCTGCGATGGTGGCGATGCTCGTCTTGCCGTGGTCGATGAGGTACTGCACGGCGGTCGCCGCGGCCTGAACGTTGTCAACATCGACGACGAAATTCCTTCCGCCCTGAGACATCGGACGGCCACCAAAAACGATAGGAAAGTTCTGTCCGAGCTCAACGTAGGAATGATCATCACTGTGGTGGGACAGGACGAGGGCGCCATCGACGTTCCCGCCGCGCAAATAGCGCTGCGTCTTCAGCGCATCGGTCTCCGAGGCGATGAGAAGAGTGAGCGTGTAGTTGGTCTTGGAGAGGAACATCGCTACGCCCTGGATGACGGAAGCGAAATACGGGTCGGCGAAGAACTTGGCGGTGTTCTCGGGAATGACG
>JBDTCD010000069.1:0-7347 GCA_039923755.1 Terrimesophilobacter sp.
CATCGTGGCGACATACCTCAACGAAACTGAGACCGTCCAGCCCACGGAACCCGGCGCACTCATCAACGCCGAGGGCGCAGTGAAGTCTCTCTCGCACGTGTCCTCGACCACGAAGGGAACGCTTGCAACCTACGGAGACCAACTCCTGTTCTATGTGCCTCCGGCTGCCAGTGGCCAGAAGATTGTTCTCATCGGCTGGGCATCTGGCCTGATCGCCGCTAAGGAGTTGACGTGATAAATATTCCACCGACCCAGCTTCGGGGAGCAGTCGACCTGTCGTCTCTTGTGCGCGAAAAGCCGACCGCGGATGGCGCCCAAGTGTCGCCGGCTGAGGGCGCTGTTTCCTCGCTCGTGATGGAGGGCACCGACGCGAACTTTGGCCAATTCCTCGAGCTTTCGCGCTCGGTGGCCGTCATAGTGGAGTTGTATGCCGGTGCACCGTCGCCTACCCTGCAGGGGGTCATCCGCGGTTACCACGGCAAGTTCGTTCTCGCAACGGTGGATGCTCGCATGAATCCACAACTCGCACAGGCATTCCAAGCGGTTGCTGCCCCGACGGTTGCTGCTGTGATCGCCGGCCGCCCCATCGCGCTCTACGAGGGCGACCTGCCGGAGGCGGAAGCGAAGACGGTGTTTGACCAGGTCATCACGCTCGCCGCACAGAACGGAGTGACAGGGGAGGCGAGGACCACCGATGCCGCTGAAGGGGTCGCTGAAGAACCAGTAGAGGAACCCTTGCCCCCTCACCATCAGGCCGCGTTCGACGCCATCGATCGTGGCGACTATGCGACAGCGATCTCCGAATATCGCACCGCCATCGCGCAGGATCCCCGGGACCACCTCGCTATCGCTGGACTTGCCCAGGTGTCACTTTTGGATCGTCTGGACGGTGCTGTCGCGGAGGACCTTCGCGCTGCAGCAGCATCCGAGCCCGGCAATGCCGAGGCGCAACTCGCGGTCGCCGATCTCGATGTTGCTGGTGGTCATCTCGATGACGCGTTCGGGCGGTTGCTGGAGCTTTTCCCTGTACTCGACCAGACGGGTAAGGATGTCCTCCGCGCAAGGCTGCTCTCTTATTTCGAGATCGCTGGTGCGGATGACCAACGGGTGGCGGCGGCACGCCGGCGCCTCACCTCCCTGTTGTATTAGTTCCGCCGCGGCGCCAGCCAGAGTGCGGCGAGCGGGGGGAGGGTGATATCGGCCGAAGCCGGCTGGCCCCCGTGTGGTTGAGAGCGCGCGACCACGCCGCCGAGGTTGCCGACCCCCGAGCCCCCAAATTCGGCGGCATCGGTGTTGAGGAGCTCCATCCACTCGCCTGCGAACGGAAGTCCGAGCCGGTATGGACCGACCGGGTTGCCGGAGAAGTTGACGATGACCGCGACAGGGTCACCACCCGACGACCAGCGCAGGAAGGCGGCAGTATTGTTGCGAGCGTCATCGCTCACGAGCCACTGGAATCCGCCCGGCACGTGATCCTGCTGCCAGAGTGCTGGCTCTTCTCGATATACGCGGTTGAGCTGTGCCACGAGGGAGAGAAGTCCCCTGTGCACCGGTTGGTCGAGGATCCACCAGTCCAGTCCGCGCTCTTCGCTCCATTCGGAAGGTTGGCCGAACTCCTGACCCATAAAGAGGAGCTTTTTACCCGGATGCGACCACTGGAAGGCAAGGTAGGCTCTCACGTTCGCGAGCTTCTGCCACTGGTCGCCCGGCATCTTGTGGAGGAGCGATCCCTTACCGTGTACGACCTCGTCGTGGCTGATCGGCAGCAGGAAGTTCTCGCTGTACGCATAGACCATGCTGAACGTCAGCTCGCCGTGGTGGTGGGATCGGTACATCGGGTCGACTGCCATGTACTGGAGGGTGTCGTGCATCCAGCCCATATTCCATTTGAGGCCAAACCCGAGCCCTCCGGCATCCGTCGGGGCCGTCACGCCCGGGAACGCAGTGGACTCCTCAGCGATCATGACAATGCCGGGGTGAAGTTTGTATGCGGTCGCGTTCACTTCTTTGAGCAGGTCGATGGCTTCGAGGTTCTCCCGCCCGCCGTTGCGGTTCGGAGTCCATTCGCCGTTCTTTCGCGAATAGTCGAGATAGAGCATCGAGGCCACGGCGTCGACGCGCAGGCCGTCGATATGGAACTCCTCGAACCAGTACAGGGCGTTGGCGACAAGGAAGTTGCGCACTTGCGAACGACCGAAGTCGAAGATGAGAGTGCCCCAGTCGGGCTGCTCGCCTCGGTGCGGGTCGCCATGCTCGTACAGCGCCTCGCCATCAAACCGAGCGAGAGCCCATTCGTCTTTGGGGAAGTGCGCGGGAACCCAGTCCATGATCACCCCGATTCCTGCGGCGTGAAGGCGATCGATGAGATAACGCAGGTCGTCCGGATGCCCGAACCGGCTGGTCGGAGCGAAGTAGCCCATCACCTGGTAGCCCCACGAACCGCCGAAGGGATGCTCTGCAAGAGGAAGGAATTCCACGTGCGTGTAGCCAACCTCCGAGACATATTCCACGAGTTCCGTGGCGAGTTCGCGATAACCCAGTCCTGGCCGCCATGACCCCGCGTGAACCTCGAACACGCTCATCGGGCGCTCGAGTGGGTTGGTCTCTGCTCGCTGGGCAAGCCAGTCTGCATCCTGCCAGACGAAGTCCGAGGTGCCCACTTTCGAGGCCGTTGCTGGAGGCACTTCCGTGTAGCGCGCCATCGGATCGGCGCGAAGTACCCAGGCTCCTGACGAGGTCAAAAATTCGAACTTGTACGGGGAACCTGGCGTCACTCCGGGAAGAAACAACTCCCATACTCCGTTGTCGTCGAGCCTCCGCATCGCCGAACCGGTTCCATCCCAACCGTTGAAATCTCCCACGACGCGGGCCGCGCGGGCGTGCGGAGCCCACACGGAAAAAGAGGTCCCGTCGATTCCTTCATGCGGTCGGAAGTGGGAACCGAACACCTTCCACAACTTTTCGTGCCGCCCTTCGCCGAACAGGTAAAGATCCACCTCCCCTACAGAAGGCACGAAGCGGTACGGGTCTTCGGCCAGCCACCCGGGACCCGACTCGTATGTCGTCTCAATCGTGTACGCCTGCCCACGACCAGCCGCACGGCCCTGCCAGATGCCGTAGCCGATGTGCTTCAGCGAGATCCGCGTGCCATTGCCCCTGATGGCCGTCACCGAGGCAGCGAGCGGTCGCCTCGCGCGGATGACCCATCCACCACGCTCGAGGGCGTGCTGCCCAAGCACCGAATGCGGCTGGGGGTGTCGCCCCTCAGCCGTTGCCGACAGTTCCTCAGGCGATACGGTGGGCAGCGGCGCGGCGGAGGACATCAGGTTCCTTTCCCGAACTCGACTTTCAGGATGTGGACCGGCTCGGAGAATGCGTCGAGTCGCACGAAGTTGTCGCGGCCCCACTCGAAGCGCTGCTTCGTGAGCAGGTCGGTGGCAGTGAAGAGCGCATCCGGGTCGAGCCCGAGCTTTGTGAGGTCAAGGTGCACAGTGGTTTCCCGCACCGAATGTGGGTCGACGTTGGCAACCACGATGATGCCATCGGTTTGGCCGCTGCGAACGAATCGGCCATCGAGATACTTGCTGTAGACCAGAATCGACTCGTCGTCGCTCCAATGCACAGCCAGGTTCTTGAGCTGGCGGAGTGCGGGATGTTCGGAGCGGATGCGGTTCAGTGCCCGCAGGTAAGGGGCAATGGAGGAAGCGCTTTTCTCCGCAGCAGCCCAATCGCGCGGGCGATACTGGTATTTCTCGTTGTCGATGTTCTCTTCTGAGCCCGGTCGTGCAACGTTCTCGATGAGTTCGTAGCCGGAATACACACCCCAGCTCGGGCTCGCAGTCGCGGCAATCGCCGCGCGGATTTTGTACGCCGGCACTCCTCCGAACTGCAGATACTCGGTGAGGATGTCCGGGGTGTTGACGAACAGGTTCGGCCGAAGAAAATCGCTGGAGTCGTGGGACAATTCGGCGAGATAGGTTTCAAGTTCGACCTTCGTATTTCGCCAGGTGAAGTAGGTATACGACTGCTGGAATCCAACCTGTGCGAGGGCGTGGAGCGGGGCGGGCCGCGTGAATGCCTCGGCGAGGAAGACGACATCCGGGTGGCTCGTCCCGACTTCGTGCAGGAGCCATTCCCAAAATCGCAGGGGTTTGGTGTGGGGATTGTCTACCCTGAAGATCGTGATTCCCAGATCGATCCAATAGGTGACAATGCGGAGGATCTCCTCGCGAAGGCCCTCCTCGTCGTTTTCGAAGTTGAGTGGGTAAATGTCCTGATACTTTTTCGGCGGATTCTCTGCGTAGGCGATGGTCCCGTCGATGCGGTGAATGAACCATTCGGGGTGCTCGGTTACCCACGGGTGGTCGGGCGAGCACTGGAGCGCGAGGTCAATCGCCACCTCAATGCCCAGTGAGCGTGCGGCGGCCAGAAAAGCCGAAAAGTCCTCCACGGTGCCGAGATCCGGGTGGATCGCATCATGCCCACCGGCGCTGGAACCGATCGCCCACGGTGAGCCAGGATCATTCGGTCCGGCCTCAGGGGAGTTGTTGGGTCCCTTCCGATAACTTGTCCCGATGGGGTGGATCGGCGGCAGGTACACGACGTCGAAACCCATGTGGGCGATGGCGGGCAATCGACGCGCTGCCGTCGTGAACGTTCCGCTCGTCCAGCGGCCGTCCTTACGCAGCTTGGCGCCTTCCGAGCGCGGGAAGAATTCATACCAGCTCCCTACAGCCGCCCTAGAGCGCTCCACTCGCAACAGGTGGGTTTCCCCGGTCGTCACGGTTGATGCGAGGGGATGGGCTTCGAGTTCGGCGGCGAGTTTCGGATCGAGCGCCGCGTCCAGGCGGAGCGCTGGGGCGACGGAGGTGTCGGACAGCACCGAGAACGCAGCCTTAATCACGGTGTTTCCAGGACGCTCGGTGAGAGCTCGGTGCAGGAGGACGGCTCCCGAGGCGAGGGTGATGGGCGCATCGATGCCGGCAGGAACCTTGATTTGCGCTGCATCGAGCCAGGACTTCCAGTCATCGGTCCATGCCCGCAGCTGGATCGTCCATTCGCCGGGAGCGTCGACGGGAGCGAGCACCTCCCACGAGTCCGTCCCCGGTGCGCTCGGGGCCAGGCGGTGAGCCGTGGTCGCTCCGGACGGGTCGGTCAGAAGGATCTCCGCACCGAGCGTGTCGTGGCCGTCTTTGAAAATCGTTGCCACAAAGGGGACGACTTCGCCCACCCAGGACTTCGGGGGAAAGCGATCATCGGGTTGGCGTGGCGAGTCGAGTCGGAGCGGGATTCTGCCATGGAGAGGTTGAGAGACGGGCGTCACTCCTCGACCGTAGCGAACCAAGCGGGAAAAAGGGGGTGAGTCCCCAACATTGCTGTCGTGACGGCACGCGGATGGCCCCCATCAGAGTGCGCCCCCTTCTGGGTGGGGTACAAACGTTGTCCTCTATTGTGCTGACCTGTAGTCTCTTACGCGGGGGAGATATACCGGTACTCAGATCTTCGCACTGATCCGAGTCGGGCACTTCCACCGGTTGGCAAACGCCAGCCGGAACACTGAAATAACCCGCGACCCGAAAGCGGGCTTCCAGGCTGACTGGATGCTGCATGCCCGGGTCCTGACTCGAACAGGACAATCATGAACAAGCTCACCAAGTCGGCCATTGCCGGCGCTGCCGGCATCGCGCTTCTTCTTGGCGGCGCCGGTTCACTCGCCTACTGGAACAGCAGCGCAACCGTCGGTACCAGCACGATCAATTCTGGCCAACTGACGATTGCCGCGACCGGCACAACGACCACCGCCTACACTACCGGTGGTGGCCCGGTCGGCCTCATCGTTCCCGGCGACTCTGTCACCCTGACGCAGCCGGTTACCATCACCGCAACGGGCGACAACCTTAAGGCTGCACTCACGATTGATCAAGCTGCCCTTGCGGGCAGCTTGAAGGACCTCTTCACGACTCCGTTCGTGGTGACGGCCTACGTGGGTGGCTCCCCGATCTCGGGCTTCACACTGTCCAACATGACGGGCGCCCAGGCAGCCACCATCACGAGCGTCCGGGTCGTTGTGGTATTCCCGAGCACCGTGGGTGACACTGTCGGCACAGAGGGCCAGAACGGCAGTCTCCAGCTCGGAACCCTCAAGGTCATGCTGAACCAGATCCCGTAACGCGGGATCGATGGTGGGTGCGCGGCACCGAGTCGCGTATCCACCATCCGCAGTAGCATCACCCGACCAACTGACCGACCGAGGAGGTGGCCCCATGTTCGCACGTCGCACCGACACTCGCACCACATCGCTCCGCGGCCGCCTCCGGCCGCCCAGTGTCAAGGGGATGCTTCTTTCGACTGCGTTTGTTAGCGTTGCGGCAATTCTGGGGGTTTCCGCCGCTGGCGGAAGCTTCGCAACCTGGAACGGCGCGGACTCGGTCGGCGCGAGCACCATTCGTTCCGGCACCTTAGGGATCACCATAAGCGGCCCGAGTGTCACCGGTGCTGGCCCGGCCAGCTACACGCTGGCCAACACACCGTGGTCAGCGCTCCTGCCGGGTGATGTTGCCGCCCAGCAGGTCAGCGTCACGAATACCGGTACGACTCCTGTGACGCTCACCGTCAGCACGACCGCCTCCGCAGTGATTGACGTGCGCGTCCAGTCCGGCGCCTGCAGCGGAACTATCACGGGCAACAGCTCGACCATCACGCCAACAATCCTTGCCGGCACGTTGGCGGGCGGCGCAACGATCGCCGTCTGCATCCAGGTTTCGCTGACGCCCGCTGCCACTCAAAACCAGCCGGCACCGTTCACCATGACCTTTGTGGCGAATCAGGAGCACCCGTGAGCCGCGCGCAGAACAAGGAAAGATCGTGGGGCATCTCGCGCACCGCGCTGTTGGCGGCGGTCGTGACCTTTCTCGTTTTGGGGTCTTCCGGCATCGCCTACGCTTACTGGAGCGCGAACGCCACACTCAACTCGACTGCCCGTTCCGGTTCCATCGCGGTATCCCTCGCAAATGTCGACTCGATTAAGAACACGTTCGTTAACGACACCCGACTCCGGACCGGGAGCATTACCGTCACCAACACCAGCGCATCGCCGAGCACAACACCGCTTCCGGTTACCATCAACCTCGGAATTGTCGCCGGCGGGTCAACCGTTCTCGCGTCCAACCTGAACGTGACACTGTGGGGTCCGATGACCGCAGCCAGTTGCACCGACACCGCAACTCCGTCCGGAACTGTGAAGACCGGAACCTGGTCGAGCTTTCCCGCGCTGAGTAGCACTCTCACGGCCGGCCAGGCCACAACCTGGTGCCTGCGCACTTCAAACACCGAACGCAGCGGGATCGC
>JBDTCD010000070.1:0-10643 GCA_039923755.1 Terrimesophilobacter sp.
CAGCCCACGGTGGGCTCGCCATAAACGCTTACGAGGTAACTCCGGGCAGCCTTCCGGGCCTCTGAAATATAGGCGCCGTCCCCGGAGGAGGAGAAGGCGAATGCGCGGGCGAGGAGGCCGTCCACGAGTGTGAAAACCACTTCGAGATGGAATGCGAGTTCGTCACCCCCCGGCAATCCATGGCGGGTCACGAGGATGGGAGCGATGTGTGCCGCGACGCGGCTGCTTCCGGTCCGGCCGCTCTCGCGTGGGCGGAGATCCAACACATCGCCGAACCGCACGGCCGCGAATGCCGGCTCGTGAGCGAAAGCACCCACCGCGTCATCGATGAGCGCGTCAAACGTGCTCCACCAGTCCGTGTGACCCCTCTCGGCAAGGGTCGACGTGATCCGTTCGGTGAATCGGTCAATTGCCCTGGATGCAACGCTCTCGAGGACGGCGATGCGGTCAGGAAAGTAGCGGTACACAGTTCCGATGGATGCCCCTGCCCGGTCAGCGACCATGGCCGTGGTGAGGCGCTCGTAACCGACATCGTCGATTGCTGCGGCTGCCGCATCAAGCAGGCTTGACAGTCGCGCTGTACTGCGCGCCTGCACGGGCTCATTTCGAAGAAGTGCTGTTGGTCCGGACACTGCTGACTTCCCATCGTGGTTGAGCCCTGATGCAAAGTGAAGCTCTGCATGGGGTGGGAAAATTGTAACGTGCCCCCGCCGCGGGGGCACCGATATGCGAGAAGGATTCGGCCAATACACGGGTTTTTCTCAGTGTCACTTTTTCTGGCGACAGGATTCGCCAGTGAAACCCTCGGTCCATGAAAGACTTGATCCATGACCGGGCCCGCGACGCAGTCCGACGCCAGCGATTCAGGCGCACCGGTTACTCGACTCGCCGCACGACTTGAAGACCGTTTCCATCGATTCCGGGAAAGGCATGCTCGCCGCCGAGGGCTGACCCCGATCGTCATCCCCTACGCGGGCTACGGTTCGACGCAGTGGGTTCGTGTTCTTTCGCGCGTTCTCCTCGCTCGGCCAGGAACCGTAGACGAGATCCGGTATAAGAAGATTCGAGGATGGCGAAGCTTCACGAGCGTGCCGGTAGGAGACAGCGTCGTCTTCGTGGGTGTAGCTGGAGTGGAGCACACCGTGACCGCCGACCGCGGTGGGGTCGTCGACGATGTGATCGAAGTATCCCTCGCACCCGGCTGGCACACCATCACCATGCGGACAGCGGATTCTGAGCGTGTCGAGGCTCCGGTATTCATCGTTGACCCGAAGGCAACTATCGGCCTCATCTCCGACGTCGATGACACCGTTATGGTGACGGCGCTCCCGCGACCATTTCTTGCCGCGTGGAACACTTTCGTCCTTGATGAACACGCTCGAACGCCGGTGGCCGGCATGGCGGTATTGTTCGAGAAGCTCGTGAGGGACCATCCCGGTTCGCCCGTCATCTACCTCTCCACCGGCGCGTGGAACGTGGCACCCACTCTCACGCGGTTCCTCTCACGTCATCTTTACCCGGCCGGGACGCTCCTGCTGACGGACTGGGGGCCAACCCACGATCGGTGGTTCCGGAGCGGTCGAGCCCACAAGGAAGAGAGTCTTCTGCGGCTGGCGGGTGAGTTTCCCGATCTCAAGTGGATTCTCGTCGGCGACGACGGGCAGCATGACGAGGACCTCTACCGAACCTTCGCGTTGACTCACCCGAATCGTGTCGCGGCGATCGCTATCCGTCAATTGTCTGGCGGCGAGGCTGTGCTCGCCGGTGGACGTTCCCGCCCCGAACCACACGTGGGCGATGATCCCACGCCGTGGGTTCGGGCTGAAGACGGTGCCGGACTTGCGGACGAGCTGAGCCGGTTGGGTCTTCTCTGAACTCGGTGTGCACTAGCGTTGATTGTCGTTGCTGACCTTGCCGGGTGTGGACTCGGAACAATTCCCGGGAGACACCTTGATTGAACGCGGCCCACTGGTGCGGCATGAGCCCGCTGTCCGTTCGCTCGTCGTCAGTCGCACGGCAAACCCATCGCCCGGATTCCGCAGGCTGACCTTCACTGGCGTCGAACTGGATGGGTTTTCGAGCCTGGGCGCGACCGACCACGTCAAGGTGATCCTGAACGGCGACGTGCGCCGGGATTTCACCCCGCGCGCCTTCCGCGCCGCTGACGGTGAAAACCCCGCGGAACTGGACATCGATTTCTTCGTACACGGCGAGGGTGTCGCCGCGAGGTCGGCCGCATCTATCGTCACCGGCGACACAATGACGATCGGCGGTCCACGCGGTTCGCATCTTCCACCGAAGGGTGCACGGCGCATCGTGCTGGGTGCCGATGAATCGGCGCTCCCCGCGCTCGCCCGATGGATAGAACTGATACCCGAGGGCGTGGAGATCCTCAGTTTCGTCGAACTGGATAACCCGTCGGATGCCGCCTACCTCGACCCTGACCATGTGCACAGGGCGCGGGTTGTCTGGCTTGAGAAGTCCGAGGGTGTCCTCGAACGCGCCATCCGCGGCGTTGGGCCTATCGGTGATGACACTTTCGTGTGGATCGCGGGTGAAGCAACAACGCTTATCCCGATCAGACGCTATCTTCGCCGCGAGCTGGGACTGCCCGTCGCTCAAGTCGAGATCGACGGTTACTGGAAGCGCGGCGAGTCTGGCCGCGATCATCACGCCCCCGTCGACCCGACCGATCCGGACGACTAAGGTCGCGTGAAGGCCGACCGTTCACGTCGAACCAGCTCTTAACGAGCCAGGCGCCCCCGACAAAGTCGAAGGCGCCCGCCCGAAACGGGTAATCGAGGCCTAGACGCTCCGACGTCCCGTGATAACCCTGGCGAGGAATACGATCACCGCGATAATGGCGAGAACGACACCTACCCACAGAAGGAAGCTCAGTGATGATACAAATCCTCCGGTGATAAGAAGCACAATGGCAACAATGGCAACAATGGCAAGTAGCAGATTCATGGTCTTACTCCATTTCTTTCCACCGATAACCTACCGTTACATGGCCCCCAAACAGGTTACATTCAGCTACTCTACAGCTAACGCTAAGCTCGCCACGAGGCGGGACCCGTCGAACCCGCACGGTATTCATCAAGTTTTACGGAGTCCTTCTTCCACGCGGTCAACACCGGTTCAACGATGCGCCAACATTCCTCGATCGCGTCCGCCCGCACCGAGAGCGTGGGGTCGTCGGACAGTAAGCCCGCGAGAACCTCGCCGTATGGACCCAGGTCGCCCGAAGCGAATTGGGCGTTCAACACCACCCGATCGAGTGTGAACGGGTCGCCCTGCCCATTGATGTTCAAGTCGAGATTGATGTCGTCCGGGCTCAGGGAGATCCGCAGGGCGGCAGGTCCCGGCTTACCGGTCAAGCCCTTCGGCACGTGCGGAACATCCTTGAACGTCACAATAATTTCCTTGCGGCTGTCGGAAAGCGCCTTACCCGATCGCAGGAGGAACGGGATGCCAGCCCACCTCCAGTTGTCGATTCCGAGGGTGATCTCTGCGAGAGTTTCCGTCTTGTTCTTCGGATCGACCCCGGGCTCTTTGGCGTATGAAGGGATCTTCCGACGCCCAACGGATCCCGCGCTGTAACGAGCCCGACGGCTTGATGCAGAGGCATTACCGTCAAAGACCCGAGTGGCGCGAAGCACCTGAGCCATGGCGCCACGTAAGTCATCGGCGTCAAGACTCGATGGCGGCTCCATGGCGACGAGCGCCATGACCAGGAGCAAGTGGCTCTGGATCATATCAACGAGCGCCCCTGCCCGGTCGTAGTATCCCGCGCGACCCTCGAGGGCGAGTTGCTCGTCGAACACGATCTCCACGCTCGCAATATTCTGGGCGTTCCAGACCGGTTCGAAAAGGCGATTGGCGAATCTCAGGCCGAGCAGGTTGAGTACGGTCGACTTTCCCAGGAAGTGATCGATGCGGTGAATGTGATGCTCCGGAATGAGCTTTACGAGCCTACGATTCAACGCCGTGGCGCTGCGCAAATCTGTTCCAAACGGCTTCTCAAGGCCGAATACGGTGCCTTTGGGGAGTGGAACCTTGGCCAGGGCGTCCACGGCCGCCTCCGTGACCCTGGGAGGCAACGCGAAATAGATTGCCGGTGATCCCGTGCACGACTTGAGGATGCTGGTGAGGTCGTCGACGCTCGTCACGTCAGCTTTGCGGTATTCGGAACGCTCGGCCACCGCCCGCGCCGCACGGCCGTTGGCGCCACCTGCCGCAAAGGATTTCAGAACGCGCGCCCGCCACGACGCGGTCGACATCGACTCCTGCCCGACTCCGATAACTGTGAGACCGCTCGCGCGGCCACTGTCGATCAGTTGTCCGAGTCCCGGGAGAAGTAGCCGTTTCGTGAGGTCACCGCTGGCTCCGAATATGACGAGAGTTCCAATTCCGTTGGACATGAGCCAAGGGTAGACCCGGTTTCCGGTGCCAAGATGGGATGATGCCACTGCATATCGAGGATTACGCGATGATCGGCGACTGCCACACCGCGGCCATGGTCGGTAACGACGGCAGCATTGACTGGCTGTGTTTTCCGCGATTCGACTCTGCATCCACCTTCGGCGCACTTCTCGGCACCGAGGATCACGGTCGCTGGCTACTTGCACCCACCGATGAGCGAACCACCAGCACCCGCCGTTACGCCGGCAACACCTTAACTCTCGTGACAACGTGGACGACACCCGACGGCGTGGTTGAGGTCACCGATCTCATGCCGCACGGGGACCGCCGGGCCGATCTCGTCCGCCAGATCCGCGGAATCCGGGGCACGGTTCAGATGCACCAGGAACTGCGGTTCCGGTTCGGATATGCGGACGCGATACCGTGGGTGAGACAGGTTCCCGACGGCGTGCATCATGCCCTCGTCGCTGTGGCTGGCCCCGATGCCGTCGTGGTCCGGGGGGCGAAACTCATTCCTTCCGGCAATTCCCACGTTTCCGACTTCACCGTCGGTGCGGGCGATACGGTGGGCATCTCCATGACCTGGTACCCGTCCCACCGGACAGTCCCGCGCCCATACGACATCCGTAGAGCCATCCGCAAGACCGACAGGTGGTGGAACACGTGGCTTTCCGCGAGCAACGTTGCTGAGGGCCCCTATCGTGAGGAGATCATCAGGTCTCTCCTTATTCTGCGCGCTCTCACACACGAGGACACGGGAGGCATCGTCGCCGCCGCGACCACGAGTCTCCCCGAACAATGGGGCGGAGTGCGCAACTGGGACTATCGATTCGTCTGGTTGCGGGATGCGTCGGCTACGCTGCAAGTGCTCGTGAGCCAGGGATTCCGCTCCGAGGCTCGAAGCTGGCGGAATTGGCTCCTGCGCGCTATCGCCGGAGACCCGGCCGACATCCAAATCATGTACGGGCTCAGCGGCGAACGCGAACTCACCGAACTCACCGTGGATAGCCTTCCTGGCTATGACGGCGCAGCGCCGGTGCGCAAAGGGAACGGCGCATTCACTCAGTATCAGGGAGACATTTTCGGCGAAACGATGTTGGCGTTGCAGACGGCGCGGGAGGTGGGCGCGAAGGAAGACAAGTTCTCGTGGCCGCTTCAACAGGCACTGCTGTCGTTCGTTCACGACAACTGGGACCGCGAGGATCACGGCATGTGGGAGATGCGCGGCCCAACCCGCAACTTCACCCACTCGCGGGCGATGCTGTGGGCGGCGCTCGACTGCGGTGTGCGTGCGGTTCGGAAACATGGGTTGGACGGCCCGGCCGACGAATGGGAGAAACTTCGCGACCACATCCGGGACGACATCGAAAAAAACGGGTTCGACCACAAGCGCAACACCTACACGCAGTATTACGGAAGCACCCACGTTGATGCGACACTGCTGCAGCTTGCGCAGATAGGTTACCTGGATTACACCGACCCCCGGATGCTGGGAACGGTCGCCGCGCTCGAGGAGGAACTCCTCCATGACGGCCTCCTCCTTCGCTACCGCACAGAGCACAGCGACGACAATCTTCCCGTGGGAGAACACCCGTTCCTCGCCTGCTCCTTCTGGCTCGTGGAGCAATACGCGAAGAGCGGGCGCTTGGCAGATGCGGTTTCACTCATGGATAGGCTCGTCAGCTTCTGCAATGACGTGGGCATGCTCTCGGAGGAATACGACACCGAACAGGGACGTCACGTGGGCAATACACCACAGGCGCTATCGCACCTTGCCCTTGTTCGCGCAGCCGACGCAATCAGATCAGCGCATTTCGCAGGGTAGATTCGGCATTGACGACGAAATCACGCGCGAATCCATAGAATACGCACGATTATCGGGCCTTTTCTTCCATTCGGTGCTTGACCCCCATCCTGGGGTACGATACCGTTCAAATGCACGCCTGAAGGTCCCCCGTGATGTGATGATGTGTACTGCTTCCGTTACCCGAGCGGAAGCGTTCCTTACTCCCCCGGAAGGAACAACCCGGCGATGTTTGCTGCGTTGACTGTGGCCACTACCCCGGCCGCCACCACACCCCTACCCTTTGTCGTGATACTCGGCACAGCGGTAATCGCCTTGGTGTGCATCGGCGTGGCCGTACGCCGACTCCGGGCCCGCGGAACACTCACGTTCGCTAATGCCTCGACGAGCGCGGCAGCGGCCGCCTTCGTACTCGCTGCAGCCCTACTCGCGAGCGTCTCGGTCGGTGTGCCTACTCCAGCTGTCGCGGCACCGTACGTGCCCTCAGCAGCGACCTCAACTGGCGACGGCTATCAGCCGATTCCGATCGAGGGTCTCGAAGGGTACCAGCTCCCCACGAAGTAGCTCGCTGTGACGAGGTCTGAAGCGATCAGCCAGACTCCGGCAGCCAACTGAGGCTTGCGAAGTCTTCCGGCCCGAGGCCGAATCGCTCAGAGTGTTTCGCGATAGTTGCCCTCAACTCGCCATCGCGCGCGTCCTTCCGCACGATAACGAGCAAGCCATCCTGGCCTCCTTGCGCGTGCGTCATCCGGATCACGAGGATTGTGCCGTCAGCGCCCATCCCCCCGATTGACCAGCGACTCATCGTGGCCAGAATCCGACGACCTTTGGAAATGAACTCACCCTTGATGTAGCGGTTCGTCAGAGCGATCCGCCGCCCCTTGCCGTCGCTTGCGGTAAACGCCTGCTCCTCCAGGAAGACGAGCGGATCCACACTGGCCACCGTGAAGGTAAGTTGAGTATCCCGGCGTGTGCCGTCGACCCAGTACAGGATATTGCTCGCGCCGATCGCCCAGGCGCCCTCGAGTACCCGCGCAATCTCCGCCTGATCCAGCGTGATGCTCATAGGGCAACGGTAATCCCCAAATCTGGGCGTACTGTGTTGCCATGCGGGCAGTCACTATTACACGCTCCGGCGGACCAGACAATCTGATCGTTACGGAGGTTCCCGACCCCGTCGCAGGGCGTGGCGAGGTCGTGATTTCCGTTTCCGCGGCCGGCATCAATCGGGCGGACATCCATCAGCGCGAGGGGAAATACCCGCCTCCGCCTGGGGCACCGGACTGGCCGGGGCTTGAAGTCTCCGGCACCGTGATCGACACAGGCATCGGGGTGTCCGATATCGCACGCGGCGACAGGGTCTGCGCGCTCCTGTCCGGCGGAGGGTATGCAGAACAGGTTGCCGCCCCTGCTGGGCTTCTGCTGCCTGTGCCGGATGACATGGACCTGGTCGACGCAGCGGCACTGCCCGAAGCGATCGCAACGGTATGGTCCACCGTGTTCATGGGCGCCGAGCTCCGATCGGGCGAGACTCTCCTCGTTCATGGTGGCTCTGGTGGTATCGGGACGATGGCAATCCAGCTTGCCCGGGCGATCGGTTGCCGCGTGGCCATAACTGCGGGAACTGATGCGAAGCTCGAAGCATGCCGCGCGCTCGGCGCCGAGATCCTCGTCAACTATCACGACCAGGACTTTGTGGATGACGTTCTGGCGGCCACCGGTGGACACGGTGCCGACGTGATCCTGGATTCGATCGGCGGCGACTATCTCGACCGAAATGTGCGGGTCCTGGCACGACACGGCCGTATCGAACTCATCGCCAACCAGAGCGGAACTCCGGGCGAATTGAACATCGGCCTGCTGATGGCGAAATGGGGGACCATTCGCGCGAGCATGCTTCGAGCGCGAACGCTAGCCGACAAGGAACGCATTATGACCAGCGTGTTCGCGAATGCGTGGCCACTGGTGATTTCACGACAAGTGCTGCCGGTGGTCGATCGCCGGTTCTCCTTCTCCGATGCTGGCAAGGCTCACCAGGCAATGGAGTCAGGAGACAAAGTAGGAAAGTTGCTGTTGATCCCCTAGCTCGTGTTCGTCCCTACCCTGGCGATGGCTACGATGACAGGATGCTGAGCCGTGTACGCCATTCCCGGCCCGTTCTGCTTCTCGCCTCCTCGCACCCCGGTCCAAGCTTCACGGTGGCGGCAATCTGCGTTGTCCTCGGGATCACGTCGCACCTTGAACTTTGGCGCATCGCCACGATCGGCCTCGCCGTCCTGCTCGGCCAGTTCTCCGTCGGGCTGTCGAACGACTGGCTGGACGCCGATCGGGATCGCGCAATCGGCAGGCGTGACAAACCTGTCGCACTCGGGTACATAGCCGCGACGACAGTGCGTAATGCGGCCGTAACCAGTGGACTTGTCGGGCTTGCCGCTACTATTCTCGTCGGTATTCCGGCCACCGCTGCGCACGCCGTGTTCATGGCTGCAGGTTGGTCGTATAACTTCGGGCTCAAGAACACGTACCTTTCGGTCGTGCCCTACGCTCTGGGCTTCGGGGCACTGCCCGCGATCGTGACGCTTGCGCTCCATACACCGGAACTGCCGGCATGGTGGGTGGTGGCCGCCGGCGCGGCCCTGGGCGTCGCTGCCCACTTCGCTAACGCGCTCCCCGACCTGGCCGATGACCGCGCCACGGGTATCATTGGCCTTCCCCACCTGCTCGGTTCACGGATGTCATCACTCGTGACGCTCGCTGCACTCGCCGCAGCATCCTGGTTCGTGGTCTTCAGCCCCGGAACTTCCCTCGGTATCGTCGGATGGAGCGCGTTCTGCGTTGAAGCAGCCGTCGTCATCTCCGGCACAGTGCTAGTACTCACTCGACCACCTGGAAGACCGTTGTTTCGCCTCGTCATCCTCGGTGCCCTTGTCGCGGTGGTCTCACTCGCGCTCGTCGGCGGTCAACTCCTCGGATAGCCAGCAAGCATCACGGATAGATGCCACGGATCGTGTGAGCTTCCACCACACGCTCAACGGCGATCGCGGTCGCCGCCCCGCGCAACGACACTCCACGTTTCCCTGCGAAGTCGTGCACGCGCGTCCACGCACCGAGCATCCGCTCTTCGAGACGTGAAGCGACTTCGTCCTCGCGCCACCAGTACGCCTGGTTCGCCTGCACCCACTCGAAGTAGCTCACGATCACACCGCCAGCATTGGCGAGGATGTCGGGTACCACAATGCAGCCGCGCGCCTCAAGGATCGCATCGGCACTCGGTGTCGTCGGTCCGTTAGCTCCCTCGACGATGACTTTTGCCTTCACGTGTGGTGCGTTGTTTTCGTGGATGACACCCTCGACGGCCGCGGGAATGAGAAGATCGACCTCGAGTTCGAGAAGCGCGCCACCATCGAGAGCGTCCGCTCCTGCAAAACCCACTACGCTGCCCGTCTCATCCACGTGCGCACCGAGTTTCGCGATATCGATGCCTGACGCAGAGTAGAGTCCGCCGTATTCGTCACTGACCGCAACGACTGTCAGGCCTGCTTCGAAAGCGAAATGGGCGGCTCCCCTGCCCACTTTGCCGAAACCTTGCACCGCAGCAGTCGACTTCGCGGGGTCGAGCCCGTTGTCACGCAGTGCCGCGAGCGCGATGTGCACGACACCCTCGGAGGTTGAGGTTGCACGCCCAAGAGAGCCACCAATGCTGATCGGCTTGCCGGTGACCACACCAGGGATCGAATAGCCCTTATTCATGGAATATGTATCCATCATCCAGGCCATCGTTTGCTCGTCTGTTCCGACATCCGGCGCCGGGATGTCGGTCTCCGGGCCGATGATCGGCATGATCTCGCTGGTGTATCGCCTCGTCACCCGCTCGAGCTCGCGGAGAGAATACTGGCGTGGATCGATCGTGACACCACCCTTTGCACCGCCATATGGCACATCCAGGAGCGCGCATTTCCACGTCATCCACATGGCGAGCGCCCGCACCTCGTCGATGTTGACGTGCGGACTGTAGCGCAATCCACCCTTAGCCGGCCCTCGCGCCAGGTTGTGCTGCACTCGGTACCCCGTGAGGACCTCCACACTGTCGTCATCGCGCCGAAGCGGGATGCTTACGGTGAGCTCCCTGCTGGCGTTCGCGAGGATCGCGTACATGCCCGGGTCACAGCCCAGAAGCTCTGTGGCGTCTCGCAGACGAGAACGGGCATCGTGCAGCGGGGTGGAGATCGGATCGGCCATGGTGGCTCCTTCGTCAGCTTGTTTTGCCACGGCAATGTTCGACAACAGGGCCGACTACCAGAGTGCCACGAATGTCGCGGCGCTCTACCGACCCGCTGCAGTGCTTTCTGGCAGTTCACGCAGGTTCCGTACCGGATTCAGAATGCCGACTGCAGAAATCACCCCACCGAGGAGC
>JBDTCD010000071.1:0-4180 GCA_039923755.1 Terrimesophilobacter sp.
TCCTGCGAATCTTCCGACGCCTTTGGGCGGATGCTCGGCCGCAGGTCCGCGCCTACAGCGGGCGCAGGGGTGGGCCACTTTTCGACGCGCAATCCTGGAACGGCGAGTGGGTCGAACTGGATGCGACTCACAACCTCTACCTCGGCTGGGATTCGCGGTACATGATGGCAGCCGTGCAAGGAGTACTCGACGAAGCCGGAATCGCCCAGGAAGTCTTCGTCAAGTACTCCTATATCGGCAACGCAATGTAGCAACGCCGGACGGTGTTCCGCCGCACGCTTGCAGGGCCAACTGCGTAGTCTCGTTGACATGCCTGACGTCCCCAACCTGATCCCCACTTTCGTCGGCATCCTGATTCTCGCCGCCATCGGTACCACGGTCCTTGCCGGGTACGGAGTGCCCCACCACTGGGCGCCGCTGCTCGCGATCCTTCGCGGAGTACTGCAGCTCGCCATCATCAGCGTTATTCTCGCCGGCATCATCACGAGCGGATTCTGGGTAGGGGTCGCGCTGCTGGTCATGTTTTGCATTGCCGCATTCACGGCCACCCGTCGGATCGGGTGGTCGTGGAATCATGCTTTGCTTGTCGGATCGGCGATGGCACTCGGGATCTCTGTCACCCTCGCCATCGTTTTTGCCACCGGGGCGATCGGATTCTCGGCGAGATACGCCCTCGCAATCGGCGGCATTGTGATCGGCAACGCCATGAGCATCGCGACTCTGGCCGGGCGCAATGTCACCGACGCGGTTATCGATCACTGGGACGAGGTCGAGGGGTGGCTTGCTCTCGGTGCGACTCCGCGGCAATCCACGCTGTACCTGGCCAGGCGAGCGGTCTACAACGCGCTTATACCCTCCATCGACCAGACGAAAACGACGGGGCTCGTGACGCTGCCAGGCGCATTCGTCGGTGCGATCTTCGGAGGCGTTTCACCGCTTGAAGCTGGACGGTTCCAGGTTGTAGTCCTCGCCTCGATCATGGCGGCGGGTGCCATCACCGCTGTGGTCATCACCGCGTGGTTGGCGCCCATCAGGATGAAACCGGTTGCGCTCGCGTAGACAAACGAAACGCCGATGTGGCCCTCGGCCCGACCAATTTTTGCTGGGGTACCTGGACTCGAACCAAGAACAAAAGAATCAGAATCTTCCGTGTTGCCAATTACACCATACCCCAATGGCACCAGCCGAAGCCGGCCGACTAAACACTCTAACCTACCGCAAACGAGCGGGCCAAACAGGCGCCCCGCGCGCGCACGGTCAGACTATGGTGCGAGAATTTCGTTGCACCCCCACGAACGGAGACTCCGACGCCGCCCATCTTGACGTTTTTCGAAACCTGGCGGCTCGACCCGCTCACCCTCATCGTGATCGCTATCGCGGCGGCGCTCTACGGCGCAGGAGTCGCAATTCTCGCCCGCCGCGGAGAACACTGGCCCATCCTGCCAACCCTCGGCTTCTACCTGCTTGGTCTCGGCGGATTCGCCGTGGTGAATCTGGGATTTCTCGGCGTGTACAGCATGGAGTTGCGCTGGGCTTTCACCACCCGAATCGCCCTCCTGCTCTTCGCCATACCCGGCCTCATCAGCCTCGGTCTACCCATCACCCTGGCCAAACGGGTGCTCAGCGGGCTCCCTCTGCGAGTAACGGATGCTGTGCTGAACTCCTGGCCGGTGCGCCTGTTCGGTAATGCGGTGTTCGCCGCACTGTTCGCACTCGGTGCGTTCATGGTGTTCCTCACCCCACTCGCGGGAAGCCTGAGGGAGAGCCCGCTCGCGCAGGCGCTCATCACGGTACTGGTACCCGCCATCGGCATTCTCATGGTGCTCCCCATCATCGAGCAGACCACCCAACGCACGAGCTTCTTCATCACGATTGAATTCCTCTTCGTCTTCACCGAACTCGTGATCGACGCCATTCCCGGAATCCTGCTGCGGCTCAACAACCACATCCTTGATCAGGTCGGACCCGTGCTGGGGCAACTCCCAGCGTGGTTCCCTTCCAGTTACCATGACCAGCACCTCTCCGGCGACCTGCTGTGGTTCATCGCGGAAGTCGCGGACATTCCTGTGCTGTTCGTGCTCTTCATCCGCTGGCAACGGATCGATCGCAAAGAGGCGAAAAAGGTGGACGATCTGAGCGACGAGGAAGCCCACGCGCTTACCCAGGCACACCTGAAAGCGCGCCCTCAGTAGACGACATCAGTCTCAGTGGAGCGAACGACGCAATTCCTCCCGATGGAGAAGTCGCCGAAGTGTCGGAAGCCCCCGCGAGGTGACTTTCACGCCGAGCATGCGCTCGATTGTTGGGGTACCGTTGCTCTCTCCGCCACGATCATTGAGACACAGCGCGTACCCGCTTCCACTAGTCACGATCGTGCAACGGCGCCCCGCAATCGGAGGCAGCGAAACCAGCGTGGAAGACTCTTCGGACCGCTTTCGCGGCGACCTCAACGCAGATGACCGGATCATGTGCAGAGAACACCACGGTGCCATCGCTCTGAAACAGATCGATTCCTGATGCTCCAGCCGCGGCGAATGCGCCATCGAGAGTGGCCGATGTCGGGCAGCCGCGCTGGCCCTGGTTGAGGTTTCGGAAGAAGGCGACCGATCGCATGAGTCACGCCCGCGGAGAGGGCGACGTGCTCTGAGTCGCGTCTGCAGCACGTCGTGAATGAGGTCCAAGTATTTCGTCACGGTTGATGCCGCCAGCGACCATCGCGCCAGCGCCCGCCGCGATGATCAGTTGCTTCGGCCCGGGCGGCGTAAGGTCGCCCGCCGCGTACACCCACGGGACGGAAGTGCGGCCATATTCGTCGACTTCGACAAAGCCTTCCGGTCCGCGGGCAAGACGCAACGCTTCTGCATAGTGGAGATTGACAAGATATTGCGGACGAACAAACCCTCCCACCCGGGCAATAGTCTCGCTGCCGCTGAGTTGGACGCCGGTCATTCCGGTCCTGTCTCCCACAACATCCACCACGGTCTCACGCACGACCCGGATGCCACGCTGTGCCAGTGAATTCTCCTGCACTCTAGTCACCGTTCCGGCACCATTCGTGAACACGATGAGGTCATCACTCCATCGAGAAATGAGCATGGCCCGCTCGGCAAGGTCACTCGTTTCACCGATCAGAGCCAGGGCTTGGCCGCGCTTTTCGTACCCGTCACAGACGAGGCACGAGTGCAGACTCGTTCCGTAGTAGTGGCAAATGCTGGGCATCGCCGGCAGAACTTCGGTGAGTCCGGATGCCAACACCACTCTGCGTGAGATCACCGTTGTCTGCGCGGTCGAACCTCGCAATCCCGACGCCGTTACCTCAAATCGCTCCGCGGATAACCGACGAACAGAATCGACCTGCGCTGGCTGAAAGGCGTTATCCGGATACTGCCCGATCTCGGCCAATCCGAGCTTTCGCAGCTCCAGAGGGGAGATGCCGTCGCGTGACAAAAAACCATTGGACGACAGCGTGGCGGCATTCCGCGGGCGGTTGGCATCAAAGATCAGCACGCTGTGCATGGACCTGGCCAGGTTCAGTGCCGCCGAGAGCCCGGCCGGACCAGCGCCGATGACGACGACATCAACGTCGACATCAACGCCCGCGTCAACGTCAACGCCGGAAGAATCCCTTGGGGACGCCGCGTGCGGCTGCTCCTCAGGGAGCGATGTCCCCTCGGTCACAGTCGGTCCGCCAGCCTCGCGATCCGCGCCAGAGTCGAGGCCTTACCGAGAAGCTCCATCGACTCGAACAGCGGCGGGCTGATCCGGCGGCCGGAAATCGCCGAACGCAGTGGACCAAATGCCTCCCGCGGTTTCACACCAAGTTCATCGATGAGCGCTCCACGCAAGGTCGCTTCGATCGCGACGACCGTCCACTCGTCCAACGCGGTGAGTGCATTCGTTGCGACCGCCAGCACGCTCGGGCCGCCGACGCCCGGCAGGGCATCCTTGTCGAAAGTGATGGCGTCGTCGCTTGTGAACAGGAACTCGAGCAGGCCGAGCGCCTCACCCAGCAGCTGCATCCGCTCCTGAACGAGCGGTGCCGCTTTGTGGAGCAACTCGCGCTGGGCAGGCGTCGTCACGAGGCCACCGAGGTAGGGCAGCATCCGTTCGGCGAAGTCGTCGACATCGAGGAGGCGGATGTGGTCCCCGTTGATCGATTCGGCTTTCTTCACATCGAAGC
>JBDTCD010000072.1:0-12211 GCA_039923755.1 Terrimesophilobacter sp.
CGTTCGCGAGGCATCCGACTACGCTTGAGATTCCTCCGCTGACGGCCTGCGACGCCTGCAGCGTCACGTCGCCCGCGCTCAGCACGGCGCCCGCTGACATTGCGATGCGGCGCACCTGGATGATCAAGGCTGCCGTTCCGAGGCTCGTCGTCGAAATGTCGACCTCAGCGTCGCCCGTGCCCTGGATCGTCAGCGACGTGGTAGGGGCTGCGAAGTCGGTGACTTCGGCCGCCCCCGGGCAGTCCAACCGCAACTGGCCTGCCAGCGGTGAGTTGCCGAGCGAACATGTGGCTGTGTTCGTGCCGAAGTCGAAAAGTGCTGCCGCCGAGCCGCCAGTGTTCATCGGCGCGATGTGCGAGTAGATGACGGTGGTCGCGTCGAGGATGACGGTGCCCGCGTGTGCGTCGAGCGGCCGGGAGATCACGGATGCCGATGCGCCAGCGAAGTTCAAAGTGTTGAATCCGCTGCCGCCGTCGAACCGGACGGTGATCGCCGGGTTCGCCGTTCCACGATCGACGATGAGCGTGTCGTTTGCAATGCCCTGGACATCGATCTCGCTAAGGTCGGCAACGGTCTTGGTCACGCCATCGAAGGTCACGGACCCGTCAGCGTTGAATGTCAAGGCGCCCGTGCCGGTGAGCGAGACACTCCACGGCTGTTGCGCGCTCGGCGCCATCGGCGCGGCACTGGCTGTCGGCGCGGCACTGGCTGTCGGCGCGGTGGTGCTCGACACTGTTGCCGCCGACGCGGCATCCGGTGCGGTCACGGGTGTCCCGGAGGCGCTGCCGGAATCGAGCGACGCAGTGGATCCCCCGCTTGGCGTCGTCGATGCTGCGGGTGCTGGGGTCAGTGCCGGCGTTGCCACTGAGGCTGAGGGAGCCGTCGGGTCGGGTGCCGGGGCGGATGCCGAGTCGGGTGCCGGTGCGGGTGCCGGTGCGGATGCCGGCGCGGATGCCGGAATCAAAGACCCGTCTACCGGGAAGCTCTCGCCCACGCCGAGAGTCGCAGCCATGACTGTCCCGGGCGTGTGATCAAGACCAAGCACGTGGCCGAGTTCGTGCCGCACCGCGGTCATCAGGTTCATGTGGGCCGCTGCCGGATCACTGGGGAACGTGACGTCCCAACCCCAGCCTGCCGCGTGGGCGTCGATCACGACGCTGCCACCGCCCTCGCTGCCGAGCAAACCAGATGAGAGATCACCCACGCTCGCGCTGAATCCCGTGAAGTCTGCCGACGGGTCGGCGGCGTCCCATTCGGCGATGCCCTGAGCTACCGCCTCATCGAGCTGTGCCTTGGTGAGCACCGCAGTCGCTGGGACCGGGGTTGCCGGCAGCGATGCGGCGGTGAGAGGCATCGTCGTGTCTGCGGGGGCGGCTGGCGTCGGTGACGCGGTCGGTTCCGGCGTCGGTGACGCGGTCGGTTCCGGCGTGGGCGTCGCGGCACCCGTTGAACCCGAACTCGCGCCGGTTGCCGATCCACCGGTTGTGCCGCCCGCGGCAGGTGGCGCACTGTTGGCGGCTGTTGGCGAACCGGAACTGCACGTCACGGAGTTCCCGTCCGCCGAACGCGTACACGTCATTTTCGAGGTGGCGGGCGGCTGCGTCACGGGCGCAGGCGGCTGCGTTTGCGGTACTACCGCGATCGTCGATGGTTGGAACCGACGGCTTGCCGCCGCGTTTTGTGCCGCCGCCCTGGCGGCGGCCCTAGAGGCTTTGATTGCCGCCTGTACCGCGGCCGCCGCGGCCTTTGCGGCCGCCTCGACTGCGGCCGCCCGAACTGCTGCGGTGCGAGCCGCCACTGCCAGGGCCGCTTGCTCGATGGCAGCTGGTGACGGGGTCGCCGCCGATGCGGTCGATACCGCGGTGGACGGCCCCTGCATCGTAACCGCCGCCGCGATGGAGGAAACCGGCAGCGGGGAGAGAGCGAAGGTTGTGGTGACCACGGCCACGATCGCGACAAGCCGGTACGACCAGCGATGAGGCGCCATGACGATGCCGTCTGGTCCGCCGTCCTCGGTGCGGTGCTGCCGTGGCTGCGTAGTGGGGGTGAGGCGCGACGACCGTGTGTTGCGAAACATCCGCACGATCACCGACACAGATCTCACCGCCCATTAGGGGAAAGGGCCGAGCCTGACGAAGTCGGGCCGGGGGAGCCGCACACACGTAGCAACGAATAATATGCTCCTAGATTTACGGGTTCAACAACCCCCCAAACGGGGGTCATTATTGCTTTTCATAGTCGGGCAATTCCTGTGTGTCCACCGTGATTTAGCTGTGCGATGGTCGGCCATATTGCCTTGTTCAAATCCATATGCTCGTCTCGACATACGGTGGCGAGGAAGCCGTGAACTCCGTAGGAGGAAGGCCATGACCGCCTGATCCGACGCTACCGGTGGCGCAACTGGGGCCGATTGGTGTGGCCGCGAGGAGTCCATCTCGCTGCCATCCGACGTCGTTGTGCTCGCAGCACACGTGCATGCCGAAAGCGACATACCTCGATGGTCGTATCCACTTCGAACAATGGTCGACTGTGCGACCGAGATGCCAGCTGCCGGTGGCAAGCCACAGCTCGTATTGCAAAACGGGAAAGGACGCCTCACAGTTGAAACTTCCCACGCCTTCGCCGGCGTGTGAGCCCCATTCGGTGGCGATGACCTCGGCTCGGTGGCGGGCCCGGTCCCGATCCCGATCATCAACCTCGCTGAGAAGGCGGGACTGGCCACTCTCACCCAAAAGTGGTTGCCTGTAGCCACGGGTATGGATGCCAACGTTTCATCGCGATCTACGCGCCGTCCACGTTGGGGGTTTTTCCTGGACAAGGTTAACTTCGGCCATGTGCGACAACTTGACACCATAGCCACGCGGTTCCTGGCCAACAGGGCCAAACTAGTCCGGCCCAGTACCGCCTACTTCGGAACAGGTACCGTCACATCTCGATCTTGCGTCTGGGGGTGAGCCAAGTACGAAGATCGCACGGCGACACCACGACGTCGGTTGGCGCGACCCGCACCAAAGCTCTGCCTAAGTCACCTTAAAGTCGATAGCGAAAGGAAGCCTTGCAAGATTTCGGTCGTAGACGATTTGCAATTGGCCTCGTTGAGCGCTGGCTCCAATTATCAGATGCCGCACCTGGGCCTAGCAACAGAATGTCGCCTCCGAACCACCCCATCGTTCGAAAAGAATCGCGAAACGAGTCAACTCATGCAACCGTTTTGGCAACCTCATTCACGATCTCTTCGGTGATGCTGGTCGGCTTCGGGAACCGGCACGATGATTGCGCATTTGGTCGAAGCGTCCATGGCATAACCGGTAAGCGGCTTGCGAAGTCGCGAAGCCTTTTGTCCGAGATAGGTTGGTAAAACCGGCGGACGATGTTCGTCGAAAACTCTGGACATCCGCGTATCCGAAGTTGGCAATTTATCCGATCTGAGTTGGCGAAAAACAACCGATTTTGGTTACCTGGCTAGTTCGGACTTGTGCCTCCTGCTTCGCACACAGTTGAGGCCTGCTTGGCTGTATGTGCGGATTATCCGGATACTCGCCGTCGTTCAGTGGAAGCTGGTCCGAGACGAAAGAAGAGCTTGCCTCCTTCAGCTTTGGCCCACGGATGGGTCGGAGCCGATTCGGGGGGGGCGGTCAAGGGACCCTGATTCGCAACCTGAGGCAGATGCCTCATGCCCAACGGTGGGTCCCTGGCCGAGACTCAGCTCGTCACGACGACAACGAATCTACGACACGCGGTCCTTGACATTGAGGTCGGCCCGCAAACGAAGGAGACGATCATGACCGGCAAAGCAGTGATCAGCCTGACAACGGGCCTTGAGGACACCGAACGCGTGACGGTGGCATTTCTGGTCGCCGTTGGCGCGGCTGAATCGGGGCGACCCACCTTGATGTTCCTCACTAAAGAGGCCGTACGTCTGGCGGTACCCGGAGTTGCTATTGGGGTGGCGTGCAAAGGGTGTCCACCGATTGCCGACCTCATCGAGCGGTACCAAAATGCCGGCGGGAGTTTTCTGGTGTGCCCTATCTGCGTCGACGCCAAGGGCCTGAGCGACGCTCCGATGATCAAGGCGGCGGCTCTCGGCGGGACCATTCCCATGTGGCAGTGGATCGGGGACGAAGGCGCGACCACGTTCAGCTACTGACCAGAATCTGCGGGCCCTTTCGTCGACTCATGTCAAGATCTCAGCCGGGACCGATTCGCTGGTCCGGTCGCGTGGCACCCGTTTCGCAACGTGAGGCAAATGCCTCATGGACCGGTGCAGGTCCTCGACCGAGACTGTGGTCATGATGACAACGAAGAATCCCCAACAGGCGGTTGCTGACGCTGAAGTAGATCCTCAGCTGGCCCGAGGGAATGATGAGCGGTTCACCGGCTACGGCGTCATGGGCGTTCCGTTTTACAGCGGGCATTACTTAGTCCTTCGGGACATGCTGGCTACCTCATTGGGCACGCCATACCGCGCGATCTGGCATCGCGACCCTGCTGGCCTCTGGACTATCTATACGACCGTCGATCCGAATGTGAGTTGTCCTCGTTACTTTGGTTCGGCGGCCGCCATGGAACGGGTTGACACTATTGACGTTTCCTGGCGGGACGAGTGGACCGTCGACGTCACCATGGGAATCCGTCTCTCGTGGCGGCTGAAACTCGAGGCGACACCGGCGACACGGGCAATGACGTCGATGGCTAGTGCCATGCCAGAACGGGCCTGGACTAGTGGAACGGTACTTGGGGCGATGGGGCCGATGGCAAAAGGGGTCCTTCGGTCCGGGCGGGTAAGACTAAGAGGGCTCACCCCCAACGGCCAGCATTTTAAGGCCGCTCCACTCAGGGTGTGGCGAGTCATCGGTGGTGGGGCCACACTGGAAGGCACCGACCTCGGCGCCCTCGGACCTTTGATGGAGCAGACGCGCCTTGGCGAATTCTGGTTGCCACAGAGGGGCTTGTTTTTCGTCGGTAAGGCCAGGTTCTCCGCAACGGTCGGCAAGTAGTATGAACCATGATGAGTCAGGGAGCTCGACGCGCTGACCTTCTTCCTCGGCGGGTCGAAGTTTTGGCCGGTCTCTCGGTGGCGATAGACCTCGGACTTGGTCAGCCCGCCGAACATATGCTCCGCTCGGCGACGATCGCCTGTCGATTGGCGGACCGGCTCTGCCTTAGCCCTGAACAACGTGGCACCGTTTACTACGCAACTCTCGTGATGTGGATCGGGTGCCATGCCGACTCGCAGGAGTTCGCACGCTGGTTCGGCGACGACATTGCGGTTCGTCGCGATTCCTACCTCGTTGACTGGTCTGGCTTGCCCTACCTGCGGTTCCTGCTTGGCAACGTCGCGAAAGGCGAACCGATCCCGCAGAGGCTGAAAATGATGGGCACTCTCCTCCGGGATGCCCGTGGCCAGCTCGCCTCGCTCATCCACTCGCACTGCACCTCGGCAGCAGCCATGGCCCGACACATCGGCCTGTCGGCAGAGGTCGCGAACACTCTCGTCTACACATTCGAACGGTACGACGGCGATGGAGTTCCATCAGGTATCCCCGGCGACCAGATTCCGATCGAAATGAGGGTCGCCCAGTTCGCTGATGTCGCCGAAGTGCACTACCGGATGTACGGTCTGGACGCGGTGATCGCGATGGCAAAAAGCAGACGTGGCGGTCACTTCGACCCCGCCGTGGTCGACGCAGCCCTTGTGAATCCCCAAGAATTATTTGCGTCCGCCGCCGATGGTGATGCGTGGAGAGAAGCTCTCGATCAGGCGCCCGATCAGGAATTCAGACTCACTGAGCGTGAATTCGACCGTTTGGCCTGCGCGATCGGTGACTTCGCCGACCTCAAGTGCCCGTTCGCGCTGGGCCACTCCCGGGCCGTTGCGACCCTCGCAGCCGCGGCCGGAGAGTGGCTCGGCATACCCGCCGGCGACATCCGAACCCTTCGACAAGCAGGACACCTGCACGACATTGGCCGTCTCGGCGTTTCCGAGCAGGTGTGGTCTAGGCCGGGAGAGTTGGGCCCATCCGAGTGGGAGCGCGTGCGGATGCACCCCTACCTGACTGAGCGGGTTCTGGACCGGATCCCGGGGATGGGCGCTGTACGAACCGTCGCCCGTGCGCATCATGAGCACTTAGACGGCACGGGGTATCCGCTTGGCGTCGGAGGGTCGACGCTCGGGCGGAGCGAGCGCATCCTCGCAGCTGCGGTCGCCTACCAGTCGGCACTGGAACCGCGACCCTATCGCGAAGCGATGGACCCTGAACAGGCAATTGCTCGCCTCCGTGGCCGGAGTGCGTCGGGCGCACTCGATCCGGACTGCGTGGACGCGGTTCTCAGCGTTACGGGGCATCGAACACCGCGGCTTCGGCGCGATGACCAGCTCACCTCGCGGGAGCGTGAGGTTCTCGGTCTGGTCTCCCGGGGGCTCTCCAATCGGGAGATCGCTGGTCGGCTTGTTCTGAGTGAGAAGACGGTGCGCAATCACGTCGAACGCACTTACGCCAAAATAGGAGCCACCAACCGGGTCGGAGCCAGCCTCTATGCCCTTGAGCACGGTTTGGAGTCGCTACCGGATAGCACCGCGTAGAAACGGCGAGGACGAGTTACCTTCGTACCCCACGGCGACCCGCGCCTCAAGAATGGAAACCATCTTCCCGGTCGCATCCCGAATGCGACGCAGCGCTGCAACAACACTGAGACCCGGGACAAGAACGCTGAGTGTCAGCACAACGAGAAGCCAAGTATGGGTCCATACCCTGACGGTGCCAGACGAATGCGGCCCGAGAGCGGATTCCTCTCCGTCACACCCGGTGTGCTGGCTACCGTCCATCACAGCTCAGCGTCGAGAATTTCGCGCAGCCGGCGGGCAAATGCCTCGGGCTGGCCAGGGTATCCGGAATCTTCCGCCGCGAATCCCCCGTGGTGGCTCGGGAACACGAGAGCCCGCTGCCCGAGTAATCCCGCGACGGCAACAGCGGCTCGTCCTGTGAATAACCCTTCTGATTCTTCACCGACACCGATGACAATGCGAGTCGTTGACTCTTTGAGCGCGGCGCGATCAATCTGATAGTCGGTGACCGCGCGCGACCGTTCCGAAAGGAGTGGATCGTCGCGCGATCCGTCATCGCCGGGAGGCATCCCGAACATAGCTGGATCGGGAGCGGGCATGGCAAAGTATTCGTCCGTGAACTCTCCGCGCCAGGAGGTCATCGCGATGAATGCCGCCATGCCAGCACCAAACCCGTGAGAGTAATAGGTCTCACGAACTACAGCCAGAGCGTGCTCGGCCGCCAGGCCGTCAGGCAAGACACCGGGCAACGGCGGCTCGTGGGCGACCAGCGTCACCACATCATGCGGATATGCGGCAACAAGCGCTAACGCGGTTACTGCTCCGCCGCTGCTCGCGAACAAGTCAACCCGTCCGGCGCCTAACGCTGTGATAACCGCGTGCACATCCTCCGCCTGAATGACAGGCGAGCTGATCACATCGCCGTCCTTGCGGACGCTTCGTCCCAGCCCACGGGGATCGTAGGTCACCACGACTCGCTCAGGAAAATACGAGGCAAGCGCCCGAAAACCACCAGCCTCCATAGGCTGACCAATCATGACCAGCGGCGGTCGATCGTCGGCGACGTGACGGGCACTCACGACGTCATAGACAATGTCGGCGTCGCTCCGCTTAACCGTGTACGTGTTCATGGCTCGCAATCCTCACACAACTTCCATGAGTTTGCTATTCTCCGACAGGCCCGGGTCGAAGCACGCCAGGAGATCGAAACAACGAGGACGAAAGCTGTTCGAAGGGGGTATCCATTCACCACGTGTTTGACCGCAACGTGGCCAGCGGATGCCAGCTTGGCGCTCGCATCGTCAGGCAACCTCAATACGAGTCGGGCAACGATCCTGCGAAGCATCACGCCCGTATACATGTCGATCGGCTACGACCAACCAACCCGACGTGTTTCCTACAGTCTTTCGAAGTTAGCTCGCTTCAATTCTGCCGATGACTTCCGGGCAAGACCTGCGTTGACCGGTCGAGACAGCGTCGCCAATATGTTCAACATCGGACGTGGCACGTGTCGCACGTTTTCATTCCAGCCGCGTGCAGACTGGGCGGCCTGTGCAAGTTGGGTCATCGATACCGGCTCGCCGGCGAGGTGGACCACCTGCCCGCGAAGTGTCGCAGCTGTGGCAGCGCGACAAACGACGGCTGCGACATCCGCTGCAGAAATGAAGGCGATGGGCAGATTTCCTCGCCTGAAGACTACAGAACGTCCCGTTTTTCCGGTCGTCTGGGTGAGGATGCTCAGCCAGGTCTCCATGAATGGAGCCGCGTCGATGAGATTGGCGTTGCCCCGCTGTTCGATGTCGCTCGGACCGGCTCCGCGGCCGCCGAGAAAACCATGTACTGCGGAGATGACCACTGACGCATCATTCATCATGTCGTGCAGACCAAGTTGACGGATGTCTCCCGCGCACACGTCAACCTGATCGCCAAGCACTGAGCGAGCACGGGTGGTGTCGCGAACGAGCACCCCGATCTTCTCGCCCCCGAAGGAGAAGATCGTTGACAACTTGCCGGCCCAGCAGCCCGCTGCCCTCGGCGACCACAATCATGGTTGCCGAATCACAGTGAAGTGTCCGCGTGGATCTGCTGACGGACGGAGGCATCAACGTTGGCACTGTCATTCTCGTCCACAGGTTCGAGGTAGAAACGAGCCGACACTGCCTGGCCGTGCTCGAGTCCAAAAATGAACACACCGCGCACCAGATGCTGACTGCCGTCACGTCGGTTTCCGCGCATCTCCCACTCCGATCATTTCGGTCCATGCTCTCTTGCTGCCCAGTCCCCTTGGTAAATGAGTTTGTCCGACGTGGGTTGGCAAAACGACCAATGAACTGGACGTCGAAAAGCCCCGAATTCCGACTATCCAAAGTTGGCCTTTGTCCGAACTAGCGTGACAAACAACCACCGTTGTCTCGTGCCACGCCAGTTCGGCCTCTTGTCACCTAATAAACCTGAGCTGGCGGTGTGTGGGACGCGTGCCAACCACTAAAGCGGGGCCCGACCAGGTCAGACGGCCAATCGGCGAGGTCCACTGCCGCAGCATAGGCCGCGTCACCGAAGTCGACGATCGCCTGGCTTGGATCCTCAGCGGCTATGACCTCGCTCCAGGGAAACGCGGCGAAACCAGCGTCCGCGAGCCAAACCGCGCCGGGTGCTCCCCAACTCCGTTGCTCAACTCCCAGCGGCTGCGGCGCGATGTAGGCAAAGAGGGCGGCTTCGGGAGACTCCGGCGAACCGAAAGAGAATCCCACCGCGACAACCTCATCGGTCGTATCCCACTGAAGAAAGACTGGTCGATCAGTGGGCGGCGTGACGGATTTTCCCCGATACCGGGTGGCACTCAGGTCGAACCCACCCCACATCACCCCCGTGCGTGGCCGGTGGCCGCGATAAGGCGCCTGCCAGCGTTCGAGGGCCCGCGATGCGGCACCAAAACCCCAGTGGATGAGTCGCGCCGCATCCGCATCCCAGATACGAACTTCGTGGTCGCTGTCGAAATTCAGCGCACCGGGTATCTCAGTGGCGATGGTGGTACCCGGCGCTGGGATGCCGAGGCTCGCGGCGGCGGAGACGAACTCCGCGTAAGTATCGGCCACCGACCGCGTGCGCAACGGCACTGAGGTATTTCCGCGATCAGTCTCGAGCACAATTTCGGCGTCAAGCAGGTTGCAGTGCACTCGAAACGTGACGTCCGCGACGCGCAGGGTAGGGGTGGAAAGCCCGCGCGGGGAAACATCGAGAACGATATTCCCCCAGCCCTGCTCGAAGGTCTGATCGAGGGTGTACTTACCGCCGAACTGAGCCAGCCTGCGCACATAGTCGACCGTGGGTACCAATTCGGCATGGGGAAGTGCGGACCATCGGTCATGGGTTGGAGCGGGGTTGTGGTTCATAGTGACACGCCTTTCCAATATGGGACTTCACCTTCATCTTCCACGTGTCGCAGCTGTGCGGGAAGCGAATCAACGGAAACCGCGCTGGTCAGTGGTGACCCCATCACCGTATGGTCGTGGCAGAACGGCGTCGAGATCACCGTCGCCGTGACGGGAGGCTCCATCGAAGCAGCCTCCTCAATTGCGATCGCGGCGCTCTGCAACATCCTCTTATTCCCATGAAACGACGATCAATGATTCGCGATTCGGTGCTCTTCGGCTGAACGGCACACGCGCCCGGCCGAGCCGGAATCGCTACCGGACGGCCGAGAGAACCAGGCACCCACGTGGCGGCATTGACTTTGCGAAAAGCAGGTCGTCCGCGTGAGCATGAACCGCGTGGACAAGCGCCGCTACCTGTCCACCCGGTAAAACGCGGCACCATTGTCATGCAAGGCGGCGCGAGCACCGTCCGGTAGCGCCTCTGTGAGGATTTTAATGTCGTTTGGGTGGAAGGGTCTGCGGGCCCGAGTGCTCGGAAGGTCGGTTCCGAACATGAGCGCGGTCGGGTTTTCCGCATGGATCTGCGCCACCGTTGCCACGACATCCAGGTCGATGCGGCCGAATCCAGTCGCCTTGACATGCACGCCCCGGCCGACGAGTCGGAGCAGAACTTCTCGGTTCGCGGACGTCATTCCGAGATGATCGATGCTGACCTTCGGGAGCAATGCCAGCACGGGTTCGAGGTCCTCAAGATCCTGTGCGTCCAGGTAGAACTCCGAATGGATGCCGGCGACCTCCCACGCTCGTCTGCCGAGTTTGACGATACTCTCGAGCCCGGCGGAGCCGCCTCGGTAGAGGTTAAACCGTACGCCGCGAATGCCTGCGTTCCCGAGCCGGGTCAGGCCCCTGTCCGTGGTTTTTTTTTCGATGTTGAGGACGCCGACGAAGTGGGGGCCGAGAGCGGTGAGGGCGTCGAAGAGATACGAGCGGTCGAACTCCTGGAAAGAGCCCGAGACCACGACCCCGCCCGTGATGCCCAGTTCGGCCGCCCGTCCAAGATAGTCCAGGGCGGTGAACTCATCTGGAACGTAACCGCCATTCGACACGAGGGGAAACCGGTTGTCGATGATGTGGAAGTGACTGTCAAACACGGGCGAAGCCGGTGCAGCGACACGGGAAGACACTCCCTCAGAATAGGGCGACATCGACGTTCGAACAGGCGCCGACTTTGTACCTCTGCCCATGAAAGTGCACGTGCTCACTTGGCAGCATTGACTTTCTGAGGAACGAGCCGTCCACTACATCATGATCCTGGTCTGACGATGGGCGCGGATGGTGGGGAGATGACCTGCCGTACTACGCCCTCGACTTTGTGGTGTCGCTTTGTGGTGTCGCTTTGTGGTGTCGCACGGGAACCTGCGACCTAGTGAGGTAGAGGTTCCAGAGGGACCACATCCTCCGCTTCGCCACCACCCGTCGATGTGCCTGCAATGCGCGCCGTGCGCCCGCGGCTCGGAAACTCGACAACGACCATGGCGGCAATCATGAATAGTCCGCCGATGACCGTCTTCAGGGCCAGCACTTCCTGCCCGACCCCCACCGAGATCAATGCGGTGAAGAGGACCTCAAGCGTGAGGATGATGGCAACCCGAGATGCATCGATCCGCGCCTGCGCCCAGGTCTGCACGACGTAGCCAATGATCGTGGCGAAAACGGCAGTGAAGACAACCGCTACCCAGACATCCGCAGTGGGGGGCCCCTGATATCCGTCGGGCAAAGCTCCGACCCAACACACCACCGCGACGACACACAACTGGACAAGTGTCAGCGCGTAAGTATCCAGGCCCGAGCTGTACCGGCCAAGGCCAACAATGTGCACGGCAAAAAGCACTGCGCACACGAGTCCCCAGATCTGGCCCACCTCAATACTGACGCCCGTGATGGAGATGAAGCCCAGGCCAACTAAAGCAAGACCAGCCCCGACGGCAACCTTCCCGCTCACACGGTGGCGAAAGATCAACCACCCAAACACAGGCGTCAGCACCACATAGGTTCCGGTAAGGAAACCGGTAATGGCCGCCGTCGTCAGCTGCAACGCGATGGTCTGGGTGATGTAGCCGAGTCCGAGCAGCAGGCCCAGTGAAGCGCCAATGATGAGCATCCGCGGCTTCAGAAGCACGATCACTTTGGGTTTTACCGCGAGCATGATGAGCGCAGCAAGTGTGAAGCGGAGAGCCAGGAAGTCGAAGAAGGGCTGCTGCTCAATGGCCGG
>JBDTCD010000073.1:0-4417 GCA_039923755.1 Terrimesophilobacter sp.
GAGTAGCAGAGCCAGGCAGGCGATGGTGCCGGGAATCAGCGACGTGATGACCGGCGCTTCCCCAATGGGCTCGGTGAAAACTCCGGTGAGGGAGTCGAGGATGCCAAGGGCCAGGAGGAGGAGCGGAGGCGCGCCGTCGAAGATCACATCCCGCCAGTGTTTCCTCCACCAATGCCGCAGCCTGCCAAACATGTCACCACGGTAGTCCTGTGCCGCGCACTGCGCGTCTGTCCTGGGGTATACGACCGAATGGCCGTTCGGCCGATGCTCTCTGGTCGATCAGCAGACGCGCCCAGTTCCACCGCCGTCCTAACCTGAGCCTGTTTCGACGCCAACAACGCGTCGGCCGAAAAAGGAGGAACCATGAACTGGACACCAACGGATGCGAGGAGACGATGGATCGTCGTGGCTGGGCTGATCACTGGGCCGGCGTTAATCGTGCTTTCGGTCGCCATCAACTTCACACCGCCCAGCGACTCGATGCGCATGGACTTCGACTCGATGGCGGCGAATCCCGGGCTCATCGTGGCGGAGGCGCTGCTCGAGGCGATTGGATTCATGGTGGTGCTCGCTTCCTTCGCAGGGGCAACGCAGGCGCTACGCACGCGTGGCGGTGTGCTCGGGATCTGGGGCGCAATACTGGCGATCATCGGGATTGTTGGCTTCAGCTTCTCCAACGCGAATGGCTTTGCTCTCGCCGAACTGGCCCAGCTCCCCGACCGTGATGCCGGATTTGCGACCGCGATGGCGATAACCTCAGGCGATACGGCCAGCCTCGTCGGCACGATTGGAATGGCGATGGAGATCCTCGGCCAGGTCGGAATCCTGCTCGTTATCGGCGGGCTCATCCGGGCGCGGCTCGTGCCTTTCTGGCCCCTGCTGATCGTCGTCGGCATGGTCGCCAACGCCGTGATCAGCACGATGTTGACCACACTCGTAGTGGATCTTCTGCTGCTCGCTGCCTGCTCGTGGATCGCGGTGAAGCTCGCGCGATGCAGTCACGAGGCCTGGCTCGGGATGCCGACGATCGTCCCGGCCGATCCGGTGTCGGCCTCCGCGTAGGCGAATCGACGGGAGAGGTGGTCGGGTCGAGGACCCGGCCGCCTACTTCTTGTCCTTCTTTTCCACATCGCCGGAGAGCGCTGCGATAAATGCCTCTTGCGGCACCTCGACCCGGCCGACCATTTTCATGCGCTTCTTGCCCTCTTTCTGCTTCTCGAGGAGCTTGCGCTTGCGCGTGATGTCGCCCCCGTAACACTTGGCAAGCACATCCTTACGCATGGCCCGGATGCTTTCCCGCGCGATGATCCGCGCACCGATGGCGGCCTGGATGGGCACTTCGAACTGTTGGCGCGGAATCAACTCGCGCAGGCGTCCCGTCATGAGGACGCCGTACGCGTACGCCTTATCGCGGTGCACGATCGCGCTGAACGCGTCGACCTGCTCGCCCTGCAGGAGAATGTCGACCTTGACGAGGTCGGCTTCCGCTTCACCGTGCGGTTCGTAGTCGAGGCTCGCATAGCCCTGTGTGCGGCTCTTCAACTGGTCGAAGAAGTCGAAGACGATCTCGCCGAGCGGCATCGTGTAGTGAAGCTCCACCCGGTCCTCACCGAGATATTCCATTCCGAGCATGGTTCCACGACGCCCCTGGCACAACTCCATGATCGTGCCGACATACTCCTTCGGCGCAAGGATGGATGCCTTCACGATCGGCTCGGTAACCCTCGCAATCTTGCCACCTGGAAATTCACTCGGGTTGGTGACGGTCACCGTCTTGCCGTCATCGCTCGTCACCTCGTAGATCACCGATGGCGCCGTCGTGATCATGTCCAGCCCAAACTCACGCTCAAGCCGCTCGGTAATAATTTCCAAATGGAGTAACCCCAGGAAGCCGCAACGGAACCCGAACCCGAGGGCGACGGAGGTTTCCGGTTCGTAGACGAGTGCAGCGTCCGACAGCTTGAGCTTGTCGAGCGCGTCGCGCAGCTCGGGATAGTCGCTGCCGTCAATCGGGTATAACCCTGAGAACACCATCGGTTTCGGCTCGGTATAACCGGCAAGCGCGACGGTGGCCGGCTTGGCGGCGGTCGTGACCGTGTCACCGACCTTCGATTGGCGCACGTCCTTCACACCCGTAATCAGGTAGCCAACTTCGCCAACGCCGAGCCCCTTCGTCGGCACGGGCTCTGGCGAGCTGACCCCGATTTCCAGCAGTTCGTGAATCGCACGAGTCGACATCATTTGGATGCGTTCGCGAGGCGATAACGACCCGTCGATCATGCGCACATACGTGACGACGCCGCGATAGGTGTCATACACGGAATCGAAGATCATCGCCCTCGCCGGAGCATGCGCATCCCCGGTTGGGGCCGGGATGCGCTCAATCACGAGGTCCAGCAGTTCCTCGACGCCTGCCCCGGTTTTGCCGCTCACCCGCAGCACCTCGTCCGGATTGCCACCGATGAGCCCGGCGAGCTCCTTCGCGTACTTCTCCGGATCGGCAGCCGGCAAGTCGATCTTGTTGAGAACCGGGATAATCTCGAGATCGTTGTCGAGGGCGAGGTAGAGATTGGCTAGTGTCTGCGCTTCGATCCCCTGCGCAGCATCCACGAGCAGGATTGCCCCCTCGCAGGCCGCGAGGCTCCTGGATACCTCGTAGGTGAAGTCGACGTGGCCAGGCGTATCGATCATGTTGAGTGCGTAGGTCTGCGGCTTTCCGCCATCCCTGGATGCCGCCCACGGCATCCGCACCGCCTGGCTCTTGATCGTGATCCCCCGCTCGCGCTCGATGTCCATGCGGTCGAGGTATTGGGCGCGCATGTCGCGATCGCTCACGACGCCGGTAATCTGCAGCATCCGGTCGGCCAGGGTCGACTTGCCGTGGTCGATGTGCGCGATGATGCAGAAATTGCGGATGAACGCAGGATCAGTCGCCGACGGCTCAAGCGCCTTGGGTGCTTTGGGGGTCACGCGTTCCTCTTGGTTGCCGATTGTCTGCCGATTCGCGGATCGGACAATTCTCCCATGTTCCGTGCGTCGCGCTGTGCGACGCGATCAGCTGGTCAATCGTGCAAGGAGCTTGGCAGGGAACGATCCGTCAGTCTTCAGCGCAACCCGGCAGTTTCCACCGTCCTGATCGGGGAAGCCCTTCCACCGGCCCCGAGTGTCGACAATGGTCGCGCCGCGCCCTGGGCCAGTGGTGCAGTCAACCTCAGCGTGAAGAAGCGGCATCGTTACCGGAACGACTTCGCCCGTCAGGATCGCAGCCGCGAGTGCATCGTGGCACGGTGAACAGCGGAGGCCAAAGGAGTCAGCACCATAACCGTCGAAGTAGAGGTCAGTGATCGCAGCAACGAAGTTCGAAACCGCGGTGTTTGCCGCCATCAGGCTCTCGCGGTCGGCGTCGGTGAGAATTTCCGTCATGGTCACATCGAGCGGAACCATGGTCGTCTCCCAACCGGCAGAAAGTACTGCCTGAGCGGCTTCCGGGTCATGGATGATGTTCGCTTCTGCCGCGGCACTTTGGTTTCCAGCAACATCCGCGGCACCGCCCATGAAGACCACGTCGCGCACCTGCGTGACGATCCGAGGGTTCGCCGCGATGGCGTTCGCGAGGTTCGTCAACGGGCCAACTGCGAGAACGCGCAAGCGGCCCGAATAACGCTCGGCAAGATCCGAGATCAATTCGGTTGCGCTCAGCGGGCTCAACCGAGAAGGATCCGCGGGAGCGATGCCGGTATCTCCGAGTCCATCACTGCCGTGCACGTGCGTTGCCAGGTAGGTGACCTCGCCAACAAGCGGATTCTCTGCACCCACCGCAACCGGAATGTCGTCCCGACCGGAAAGCTCGAGAACCCGAAGAGTGTTCAGTGCACAGGTGCGCGCTGTGTTGTTTCCGAACACGGAGGTCACCCCGACGATCTCGACACCCGGATGCGCCAGAAGGTAGAGGAGCGCAATCGCGTCATCGACCCCGGTGTCGCAATCGACGAGTACGGGGGTAGTTTGGGAAGCATTGGACACGGTGGACCCTTCGAATTGGGTGGCGTCATTGGACTGATTGCCGATATCCGACAACTCTCTGATAAAGTTACCTCTTGGCTCGCGCGCGCCATCCACTCGGATGTGCTGCGAATCGCTGGCCACATCGACTCTCTCGGCCGTTCGGCCGTGACACCAGACTGCTCGACAACAACGAAAAGGTTCACCGTGGCAAACATCAAGTCGCAGATCAAGCGCATCGGCACCAACCGTAAGGCGACCGAACGTAACAAGGCCGTCAAGAGCGAGGTCAAGACTGCCATCCGCGCAACACGCGTGGCCATCGCCTCCGGCGACAAGAAGGCGGCCACCGCGTCGCTCGTCCTCGCCACCAAGAAGCTCGACAAGGCGGCGAGCAAGGGCGTCATGCACAAGA
>JBDTCD010000074.1:0-11934 GCA_039923755.1 Terrimesophilobacter sp.
GTGCGGGTGGCTGCCGACGCGGATCAGGGCTCGGGCCGGATCAGGATTGAATCTGGCTCAGGACCCGGTGTCCTTGCTGTTGCGCTTTTGCTCGAGTTCTTCTTCGAGGTGGCGGATGCGCTCCGCCCGCTCGTGCGCCGCGATCTCGCGATTGAGGGCCGCGAGTTGAGCCTCGGTATCGCCAGCGGGCGTGTCCCCCCGAAACCTGTCACCGGCGAACGAGTCGCGGCGCATCCGGCTATCGGCATCCGGCACACCGGACCCGGGAGGCTGCTCGCGGCGGCGCGGATCTCCGAACCCGCCACGGTTTGCCGCTTGCACGTATTCGCGGCCGACGGCGAACCAGAGTATGGAACCCACGAGCGGAAGGAGGATCACGAGAATAATCCACGCGAACTTAGGGAGATGCTTCACCCTGGACGGATCCATCGTAATGATGTCTGCGAGCGCGCCAATCATGAAGAGCAGCGGCAGTATCGAGAGGAGGACGTACATACAGAGCAGTCTAGGGAATAACGGATCTGTAACTCCCACCCCCAACACCGGTTCTGCCGTTGCACACGTCCGAACCGACGCAGTACGGTGATAGCCGCGCAACAGACGAAAGGAGGCCAGCGTGTTGATCACATTTATTCCGGGATTCTCCCGTAACACTGCCGGCTTCGTCTGTGCTATCTCGGACTGATCAAGCCTTCACCGCCTGATCGACTCAACTCCGATCCCGTCGGTGGTGGTGCTCTCGAAGCCCCGACCGGTGGACATGGACTCGATGCGCATGATTCTGTGCCGTCGCTGCTCGGTGCCCTGGATGCTCACTGTCCAAAGTGCTTGATATCCACCGGTGACACCCCGTTCGCGGCGCCCAACGGCCGACCTTCGACCGTGCTGTGCCGCGGCACACTCAACACCAATCACACACCAGAGAAGGAACACAACCATGTATACCCCGCTCAACATCACCACGACAGTGCGCAGAGTGGGTCTCATCGACCGTCTCGCGCTGCACGTCGGTGTCGCGCTGATTACGTGGGGCCGCCGGCCGATGTCGGTGGAAACCCGCGAACGACGGGCCAATCGGGTGGAACAGCATCTCGCCACCCTGGAGCGCGAGCTCTCGGCGGAGCGGATGCTCCGTCTGGGAACGCCCCGATCGTGATGCGTGCCCAACGCGGGCCGCCACACGACCACGAAAACAGGGGCCGTCACGGGAGAACTTTCTCCTGTGACGGCTCCTGCTCGTTGGCTGTTACACGCGCAGTCTCGGTGCGATATCGCGTTCGAAGAGTTCCAGAAACCGTCGCTGGTCATCCCGAGGGTCGTGGAACACCAGGTGGTTCAGTCCCGCATCGATGTATTTGCGGATCTCGGCGACGACAACATCCGGATCTGAGCCGACGATCCACCGTGACGCGATCTGCTCGATTGGAAGGGCATCCGCGGCGGCCTCCATCTCGATGGGGTCGTCGATGTCGTGCTTCTGTTCCTTGCTGAGGGCAAGCGGAGCCCAGAACCGCGTGTTCTGGAGTGCGGCATCCGGATCGGGATCGTAGGACAGCTTGATCTCGATCATGTGGTCGATGCTTTCGGCGTCGCGGCCAGCCGCCGCAGCACCCTCTGCCACCGCGGGAATCAGCTCGTCAGTGTAGAGGCCCATCCCCTTGCCGGAGGTGCAGATGAATCCGTCGCCCTCGCGGCCCGCGTACCGCGCGACCATGGGCCCACCGGCGGCGATGTACACGGGGACCGGAACATCGGGGCGGTCGTAGATGGACGCACCGTGGGTCGAGTAGTACTCGCCCTCGAAGTCGACGCGGTCCTCGGTCCACAACTGGCGCATGAGCCGGATGGCTTCGCGCAATCGGGCAAATCGCTCCTTGAACTCCGGCCAGTCCTGCTCTCCTGCACCGCGGAATCCGGTGGCAATCTCGTTGAGCGCCTCACCGGTACCGACGCCGAGGATGATTCGACCCGGGTACAGGCAGCCCATCGTCGCAAAGGCCTGCGCGATGACGGCGGGGTTGTAGCGGAATGTGGGGGTCAAGACCGAGGTGCCGATGCGAATGGTGCTGGTGCGTTCCCCCACCGCAGCCATCCAGGCGAGTGAGAACGGGGCATGACCACCCTCGTGGCGCCACGGCTGGAAGTGGTCGCTCACGGTCACCGACTCCAACCCGTGCCCTTCGGCCGCAACCGCGTATTCCACGAGGTCCCGAGGGGTGAACTGTTCGGCGGAGGCCTTGTAACCGAGGATGAGCGGGAGCATTGTCAACTTTCTGAGCGTGGAGTCTGAAGGTATTCAGCGACTGCGTGGGGAACATAGGGGCTCACGTCGCCGCCGAGTGCCGCGACCTGCCGCACGAGCGAACTTGAGACGTGGGCGTGTGCTGGATCGGGCAGGAGGAAGATCGTTTCCACCCCGGCCAGGTTGCGGTTGACGATTGCCATCGGCGTCTCGTAAGCGACGTCGAGTTGCGACCGAACACCCTTCACGAGAACGCTCGCCCCGACGTCGGTGCAGTAGTCGACGAGCAGGCCGACACTCCACGACATCACATGGATGTCGCCCTTCAGCCCTGCGGCGGCGATCGACTTCTCGATGAGGGAGACGCGCTGGGCCACCGGCAGGAGCGCCGTCTTGTCCGGATTGTGCACAACGAGAACGTGCAACTCATCGAAAAGGCCCGCTGCACGGTCGATCACGTCGAGGTGACCAAGCGTGATCGGGTCGAATGACCCTGGAACGACGGCGATCCTGTGCATCCTCCAACCCTATCGTTCGTTGCTTTGATCAGGACTTGGCCAGGAAGTCCCGCTCGGTTTCGTCGAGTCGCCGATCGAGCGCTTCGCGAAGTGCAGGATGCGCCGCGAGCGTCGGGTCGCCGGCAAGTACGCCCTCGGCGATCGACCGTGCCTCGAGGATGAGGTCGCCGTCCTTGACCACGCGAAGCAGGCGAAGACTCGAGCGACCCCCGGACTGGATGCTGCCAAGCACATCACCTTCCTGGCGCAGTTCGAGGTCCTTTTGCGCAAGCTCGAACCCGTCGAGTGTCGAGGCGACCGCGTCGACACGGTCTCGGGAGAGGCTGCCTTCTTCTGCCCCGGTGACGAGTAGGCAGAGGCCGGGCACCTCGCCGCGACCGACCCGCCCGCGCAGCTGGTGCAACTGCGAAACTCCGAAGCGATCCGCATCCAGCACGATCATCGCCGAGGCGTTTGGCACATCGACGCCGACCTCGATGACGGTCGTCGCCACAAGCACATCAATCTCCCCCGCGGCGAACAAGCGCATCAGGGAATCCTTCTCCTCGCTCGGCAGTCGCCCATGCAGAGCTTCGATGCGCCGTGACGCGAACTGCGAATCCGCACGGAGCATCGCGAGAACTTCGGTGACATTCGCCATCGGTCGTGGTGAACCGGCATCATCAGGTACATCAGGTGGCACGTCGTCCGACTCCGGATGTCCCGGGTCGATCGCGGGGCACACCACGAACGCCTGCCTCCCCTGTGCGAGCTCCTCGGCGAGTCGCTCCCACACCCGATTCATCCAACCCGGACGGTCGGAGAGCGGCACGACGAATGTTTCGATCGGCCGGCGACCGGAAGGAAGTTCGGCGATCGTCGACACATCCAGGTCGCCGAACACGGTCATGGCAACCGTGCGAGGAATCGGCGTCGCGGTGAGCACGAGCACGTGCGGCGGGACGGCGCCTTTACGCCGCAACGCCTCGCGCTGGTCGACCCCGAAGCGATGCTGTTCGTCGACGACGACGAGCCCGAGGTCGAAGAATCCGACCGACTCGCTCATGAGCGCGTGAGTGCCGATGACGATGTGCGCCTGTCCCGTCACCGCCGCGAGCAACGCCCGTCGCCGATCGGCAGTCGGCATCTGCCCGGTGATGAGGGTGGGGCGGAGCCTTGCCGCAAGATCCGGACCGAGCGCAGCGACAATCGAGCGCAGGTGCTGGCCCGCGAGAACCTCGGTCGGTGCGAGCAGCGCCGATTGTCCCCCCGTGTCGGCCACGGCAAGCATCGCGCGGAGGGCGACCACGGTCTTGCCCGAGCCCACCTCACCGTGAAGCAGCCGGTTCATCGGCTCTGTCATGGACAGGTCTTCCGCAATCGCAGCCCCCACCTCCCGCTGGTCGCCGGTGAGGGTGAAGGGTAGTTTCGCGTCGAACTCTTCCAGGAGTCCGCCCGCCGCGGGAATACGGGGTGTTGCCGCCTGCTCCTTCAACCGCTGCCGCTGCTCGAGCAGTGCAAGCTGCAAGACAAACGCTTCCTGGAAGCGCAGCGACTTCCGCGCTGCCCCCCACTCGGCGTCGACACTCGGGCGGTGGATGAGCTCGATCGCTTGTCGGAACGGAAGCAGTTTTCTCGACGCGCGAACATCATCCGGAACCGGGTCGGGAAGCTCGCCGAGGGTGTCGAGCACAACGCCGATGGCTTTCTGAACCTGCCAACTGGCGACGGATGCCGTGGCCGGGTAGATCGGGATGGGCGTCAGCGCCCAGGCTTCCGCGGCCTTGCCATCGCCCGCCGCATCGCCATCGCCATCGCCATCGGCGGGAAAGAGTTCGTAGTCGGGGTGGGCGAGCTGGCGGCTGCCCCGATAGTCGCCGACCTTGCCAGCGAATATTCCTCGCGCGCCCGGGCGAAGATCTTTGGCACGCCAGGCCTGGTTGAAGAAGGTGAGCGTAAGGAGGCCCTTGCCATCGCTGATCGTCACTTCGAGAATCGATCCCTTGCGTGCTCGCATGGGGCGATCCCGAACGCCGATCACTTCGGCAACGATCGTGACGTTTTCGTCGAGCGGAAGGTGGACGAGTTCGGTGAGTTCCCCTCGCCGCGCATACCGCCGCGGATAGTGCATGAGGAGTTCACCGACCGTCTCAATGCCGAACCCTTTGGCTATCGCCGCGGCGGTGCGGCCGCCGAGGACGCCGCCGAGCTTCGCGTCGAGTGGTGATGGCACACTCCGAGGGTACCTTTGCAGGGTGACACGTATCATTGCCGGCTTTGCCGGGTCTCTCGCGTTGACCGTGCCCGGCACCGGTACCCGGCCGACAAGCGACCGTGTGCGGGAGGCGATCTTCTCCGCGCTTCAGTCTCGGGATGCCGTGAGTGGGGCCCGCGTCGTGGATCTCTACGCCGGTTCGGGTGCTCTGGGACTTGAGGCGGCGTCCCGCGGTGCAGCGACTGTCACGCTCGTCGAGCGCGGTTCGGCAGCCGTAAAGGCCTGCCGCGACAACGTTGCACGCGTGCTCCGCAACGCGCCGAAGACCGCGCAGCCGACGATCTCCGTCGCGGCGCAGGCGGTGGCGACTTTCCTCGTTGAGAGCACCGCCACGTGGGATCTCGCCCTGATCGACCCGCCCTACGAGGTGGAAAACGACGAACTCGACCACGCCCTCGCCGCTCTCGCGCCCCGGCTCAGCCCGGAGGCGATCATCGTCGTGGAGCGTGCTGCCCGATCGGCAGAGCCGGCCTGGCCCGCCGGTATTACGCTGGATCGCAGCCGAAATTACGGCGACACAACACTGTGGTGGGCGTCAGCCGGCTGATCCACTGCCGTGCTCAAACCCGCTGCCCGCACGACTCACCCAGCCGGTGAAAGGGTCCCAGCCGGTTGCCGGATGCGGTGTACCGTCCAGCAGGATGCCGCTGTCCCAATCGCCTCCGCTGCTCGGATCGCCGTCGCCGAATCGCTCGATCACCGTGCCGACGCGGTGAAAGCCGCCGGGAAGTATGGTCCCCGGCGGGAACGTCGCCAGGAGGGAGTGGTCTTCGCCTCCGCCGAGCGCCAGTTCAGGATCCTCGCCGAGCGTAGAACGCTCGAAGTCGATGGCGACCCCGCTCGCACGGGCGATGCGCGAGGCGTCTATGGCGAGCCCGTCGCTCAGGTCGAGCATCGAGTTCGCGCCCGCCAGCGCTGCGAGCGGGCCATCCGCAAGCGGCGGTGTGGGCGCGAGTTGTGCGATCGTGCGCTCCCGCAGAGTCGCCGCGAGTGCGGCATCCGGAACCCCCTCGGCATCCACCGCCTCGGCGAACAGGAGCCGCAGACCGGCCGCCGCTGCCCCGAGTACGCCAGACACAGCGACAATGTCACCGACCTTTGCCCCGCTTCTCAGCACCGGTCGCCTGCCCTGAAGGTCCCCGAACGCGGTCACCGCGATCGTGAGCGTGTCGGAGACGGACAGGTCTCCCCCGACGACACCGCACCCCGGCATGAGCGCGTCGCACGCGTCACGGAATCCGTCGGCGATCCCTTCGAGCAGCCTTACCGGCGAATCGGAGGGTGCGGCGATTGCCACCACCAGAGCCGTCGGCACCGCACCCATGGCGGCGACGTCCGCGAGGTTGGAGGCGGCCGCTTTCCAGCCGAGGTCGTGCGGCAGTGACCAGGCGAGGCGAAAGTCGGGGCCGTGCACCATGAGGTCAGTCGTGACGACGAAGCGACCGTCTGGGGCTGCAATGACGGCGGCATCGTCCCCTGGACCAATCAGCGCAGCGGCCGCTTCCGGAAGCCTGGGGAAAATTCTCGCAAGAACTGCAGACTCTCCGAGCTCGCCCAACGTGAGAACCTCGACTGCATCCATCGGCATGCTCACACGGTAGCCTGAAAGCGATGTCCACGTTCATCCGCCGGGCTCTTGACTTGGCTCTTGCTTCCGCGCTCCTGCTCGGTCTCGCCGCGTGCGCCCAGGCGGTTCCGATGACTCCAGCGCCGGATGCGACAAATCCCGAATGCGCTAACGTGATCGTGCGCCTCCCCGACGCCATCGACAACAATGTGAAACGCACCACTGACGCGCAGGCGACGGGTGCGTGGGGCAATCCGGCGGCGATCCTGCTGCGCTGCGGTGTTGCCGTGCCGGGACCATCGACCCTGCTGTGCGTGACGCTCCAGGGCATCGACTGGCTCCGCGACGACAGCGGCGCACCAAATTACGTTTTCACGACGTTCGGACGGGACCCTGCGGTTGAGGTCATCATCAACGGCAATGAAGCATCGGGAACGAACGCTCTCATCGCGCTCAGCAACGCGGTCGGTTCGATTCCGGCAACGCACGCGTGCACGAATCCGGATGACGTGCTCGGCATCCCGGAACCGACTCCATCACCGACACCGTGACCATTGCGAACTGATTCTTTCGGGCCGGCGCCTGGCTCCTATCGGGAGGCTTCGAGACCCAGTTCGATCAGCTCTGTGATGAGGTCGGGGTAGCTGAGACCGCTTGCCAGCCAGCAGCTCGGGAACATCGAGATCGGGGTGAACCCCGGCATCGTGTTGATCTCGTTGAGCACGAAGCCGGAATTTGTGAGGAAGAAATCGATTCGGGCGAGACCCGAGCCACCGATCGACTCGAAGGCACGCACGGCGATCCGACGCATTTCGGTCTGTTCGCCGTCGTTCAACTCGGTCGGGCAGACCAGTTCGACCCCCGGAGCACCGAGGTACTTGGCAGCAAAGTCGTAAAAGCCGCCGTTCGAGACGACAACTACCCCCGCGACGGACACGCGCGGCGCACCGCCATCGGGCCCATCCTCGCGGCCGCCGAGAACGCCGCACTCGATCTCCCGACCGGCGATGCCGGTCTCGACAAGAACCTTGTCATCCTCGGCGAAGGCAACAGCGAGGGCTGCATCCAGCGCATCCCAATCCTCGATGCGGCTTACGCCCACCGAGGAGCCGGCCCGCGCAGGTTTAACAAAGGCAGGCAGGCCGAGCGCCCGCGTGCGCGAACGCCACAACTCGGGGTCGCGGCGCCATCCGGAGTCGGAGATCGTCACCCACGGTGCCACCTCGATTCCGGCCGCCTCAAGCACGGTTTTCGTGAAGTGTTTGTCCATGCCCAGCGCGGAGGCCAACACGCCGTTGCCGACATAGGGCAGCCCGGTCAGTTCGAAAAGCCCCTGGATCGTGCCATCCTCGCCGAAGGGTCCGTGCAGGATCGGGAAGGCGACATCGACGTTGCCGAGGCTGTGCGTCGCGCCGTCCGCACTCGTTACGGTGAACTCGCGAGAAAGCGCACTGGCAGGAAAGTGGACCCGCGAACCGTTGTCGGTGACCTCGGGGAGCGCGTCCGGGTTGAGCCTGAACCGATCTGCATCGTCGGCTTCCAGGACGAACGCGCCGTCGCGCGTGATCCCGATGGGAATCACCGAATATCGGCCTCGATCGATCGCCGAGAGAACTCCACTGGCCGTCGCGCAACTGATGGCGTGCTCGCTCGACCTGCCCCCGAAAATGAGGGCGACGGTGATCCGGTCGGCCACAGTTCAGTGCTCCGGCTGGGGTTCGTCGCTGGCGGAGGTGAGATGCGGCGCAATGTCCTTCGGATTCATGGTGCCCGCGAGCACCTCGGCAACCTGTGAGACGATCGGCATTTCCACTCCTTTCGCCATCGCGAGCTCGAGGATCGGTGCCACCGAGGCAAGGCCCTCCGCCGTCTGGTTCATCTGCGCGACCACATCCGTAAAGCTGTAGCCCTGGCCCAGAAGCCGACCAGCGGTGTTGTTGCGGGAAAGCGGCGACTCGCACGTGGCGATGAGGTCGCCGAGGCCCGCAAGGCCAGCAAGCGTCTCCGCCTTGCCACCGTAGGCGACAGCGAACTCCGTCATTTCCACCAAGCCGCGCGTGATGATCGATGCTTTCGTATTCTCTCCGTAGCCGACACCGTCGACGATGCCGATCGCCACGGCAATGAGATTTTTCAGTACCCCGCCGAACTCGGTGCCGATCACGTCCGTGTTGACGAACGAACGAAGGTACTTCGTCGTGGCCGCCATCGCCACGAGCGTCGCCGTCTCGAGATTCTCCGACGACACGACGGATGCCGTGGGCTCCTCACGAGCAATCTCGAGCGCCAGGTTCGGTCCGGAAATCACCGCGACCTGCGCCGGATCGGAGTGCAGCTCCTCCTGAATCACTTCGCTCATCCTGCGTGCAGTGCCCCGCTCCACACCCTTCATGAGGCTCACGACAATCGCGTCGCGCGGAATGATGTTGCGTGCGGCGGCGAGATTCTCGCGGAGTGTCTGGCTGGGGACCGAGATGAACACCATCTCTGCGCCATCGAGCACTTCGGCGATATTCGGGCTCGCCCACAGTGTTCTCGGCAGGTTGATGCCCGGGAGATAGTCGCTGTTGCGCTTGGCCTGTGAAATCTCGCGGGCAAGTTCGGTACGCCTCGCCCAGATGGCGACGTCTGAACCGCCGTCGGCGAGCACCTTCGAGAAGGTGGTTCCCCAACTTCCCGCACCCAACACCGCCACGCGGCGAGCCCCCGGTTGGGAGAGTCGACTCGGCATGGTGCTGCTCATGCCCTCTCCTCGAATCGTCCGGTTTCCGCTTGGCCCTCGCGCACCGGATCCCACCGCTGCGTCGGAGGCGTTTCTCCTCGCATCTGGGCTACCAGGTCGGTAATGGCGGTCATCAGAACCTCCGTTGCCTCAGCCAGCATCGCCGAATCAAGGGGACGTCCACGATATTTGGTGAGATCCACCGGCGGACCGAATCGGATGTCCACCTTCTTTCGAGGGAACAGGCTTACGCCCTTACCGTACCGCGGCATAATTTTCTGGGTACCCCAGTGTGCGACCGGAATCAGTGGGACATCGGCAGTCAATGCCAGACGCACCGCTCCCGTTTTACCCCGCATCGGCCAAAGGTCGGGGTCCCGCGTGAGCGTTCCCTCCGGATACACCACCACGACGAGATCTCGTTTGACGATGAGATTTGCCGTCGCCAGAGGATCAACGCCTCGAGTTCCCACGCGCTGAACGGGAATCTGCTCTGACCTCCGAAGTATCCACCCGAGTACCGGCACCTTGAAGAGCGATGCTTTCGTGAGATATCTGGGTGCCCTCCCCTGCTTCCAGATCGCAATGCCAATGACGAAAGGGTCAACCTCGCTGAAGTGGTTCGGCGCGACCACAACTGAACCTGTGCGGGGAAGGTACTGCCCGTCGATCACGCGATAACGGCCCAAAATATTCATGAGAGGAAGCACCAGCGCGGCCAGGAACCGAAAGATGGGAATCTTTTCGGTGCGCGGCCTTTCGGTGCGCGGCGTCGCCGCTCGACGGTCCGCCGGCACGCGCTATCCCTCGACGTCGAAGTCGGCGCCGAGGTCGGCGAGCTTGTCGAAGAAGTGCTCGTATCCGCGTCGGATGAGGTCGACGTTGCTCACCCGTGATTGGCCCTCTGCGCTGAGTGCCGCAATCACGTGGCTGAATCCGCCGCGAAGATCGGGAACGAGGATATCCGCACCGTGCAACGGGGTCGGACCGGTGATGACGGCGGCCTGCTCGAAGTCGCGACGGGCGACGCGTCGAGGATAGTCGGGAAGTCCCCGAGGGTGGACGACAATGTTGGCACCCATCTCGTTGAGAGCATCCGTGAAGCCGAAGCGGTTCTCGTACACCGTCTCGTGGACGACGGAGACGCCGTTGGCCTGGGTGAGTGCGACAACGAGGGGCTGCTGCCAGTCCGTCATGAACCCCGGATGCACATCCGTCTCGATCGTCACAGGCTTCAGCGCGCCACCAGGGTGGTAAAAGCGGATGCCGTCCTCGTCGATGTCGAACCCGCCGCCGACCTTGCGAAAGACATTGAGGAATGTCATGAGCTGGGCCTGGCGCGCCCCGGCGACGAAGATGTCCCCGTGGGTGACGAGCGCGGCCGCCGCCCAACTTGCGGCCTCATTGCGGTCGAAAAGTGAACGGTGCGTGTACCCGGTGAGTCGGTCGACACCCTCGATGTAGATGACCCGATTGGGCTCCACCGTGATGATCGCACCCATCTTCTGCAGAATCGCGACGAGATCCATGATTTCCGGCTCGATCGCTGCATTGCGCAGTTCTGTCGTCCCTTTGGCGCGCACAGCCGTGAGCAGGACCTGCTCGGTGGCGCCCACGCTCGGGTACGGCAAATGGATGTCGGCTCCGTGGAGTCCGTTGGGTGCTGTGAGGTGGATTCCCTCGTAACTCTTGTCGACGATGGCGCCGAACGCGCGAAGAGCGTCCAGGTGGAAGTCGATCGGCCGGTCTCCGATCCGGCAGCCACCGAGATCGGGGATGAACGCTTCGCCAAGCCGGTGAAGCAGTGGCCCACAGAACAGGATGGGGATGCGGCTCGAGCTTGCGAGCGCATCAACCTGGGCGAAGTGCGCCGTCTCGACATTGCTCGGGTCGAGCAGGAACTCGCCCGGCGTCTCACTCTCCGTCACGAGTACGCCGTGGACTTCGAGTAGCCCACGGACGACCGCCACATCGCTGATGTCGGGAACCTCGCGAAGGACACTGGGCGTCTCCCCGAGGATGGCAGCAACCATCGCTTTCGTGGCAAGGTTCTTCGCGCCACGGACATCAACGCGTCCGCGAAGCGGGTTCCCTCCGCGGATGACGATCGTGTCTCCTGGGATGGTCACGGTGTCACCTGCCTTCGGGGAATCCTTCAGATCCATGTCCATGAGTTACCTGCTGACTATTGTGCCGGGAGAGTGCGGGGGCGCCAGGATTCTCTGGTCGTTTCAAATTCGGTGATATGCGATTCCTCGCGCAGCGTCAGGCCGATGTCGTCCAAGCCTTCGAGCAACCGCCACCTAGTGTAATCATCGACCTGGAATGCGACATTGAGAGCGCCCACTGTGACGGTCTTCTCGAGGAGATCAACTGATGCCGAGATGCCAGGTTGCGCACGGATGATCTCCCACATCGCTTCCACCGCGTCTTCGGATACCTGCGCGGTGAGGAGGCCCTGCTTCCCGGAGTTCCCTCGGAAGATATCCCCGAACCTCGGGCTCACCACGGCACGGAAACCGTAGTCCCGCAGCGCCCATACGGCGTGTTCGCGGCTGGATCCCGTGCCGAAATCGGGGCCGGCGATCAGCACGGTCGGGTTCTGGAATGCCGGATTGTTGAGCACGAAAT
>JBDTCD010000075.1:0-7261 GCA_039923755.1 Terrimesophilobacter sp.
CCGAAGATCGAGGTAAATGAGGGCGGATGTCGCAGTCGAGATGATAGACGTGATCGCACTCAACACCACTGTGATGACGAGCTGGAGAATGTAGACGACGACGCTTGCCGTGATCGCGAAGGTGGAACCCGTTCCGTTCGGGTCGAGCAGGACGAGGAGCAGAGGAGCGAGGAGCGAAAACGGGGTAAGTGCGATGTTGGCGGCAATTCCGAGAATGGCCGTTACCAGCAACTGGATACCGAAGACTTTCCAGAAGAACCCCCCGGTGAGCGTCCACGACCGCGCGATGGCGCCGCGCAGCGGGAGCCGCTCAATCACGAGTGCGCTCGGAACGAGCGACACCTTGGTCCCGATCCAGACTCCGAGGACGATCAGGCCGAGTCCGCCGAGGAGTCCGAAAACCACCCCGAGCACGATACCCATACCGCCGAGAGTCACCGACAGGACAACGATGATTCCGACGATGATTCCGATCGCGATGAGGAGAATCCCCGCAACAAGCGCTGCCCAGCCGACGAGCGCCCAGATCCGACCCTTCACGAATCCCCAGATCCCACGCAGCGGGAGCTTCTCCCCGAGGGTGCCCCTCGCGACCTCGACGACGATAATGCCCTGAAGCAGCGCACCGGCGATGATGCCGAGGAACACGGAAATAAGTGCTGATAGCACGCCGAATCCGATGGTCCCCGCCGCGATGGCGCCTGAATCCTCGGGGGCGGCGCTGCCGAGTCGAGTGAGCGACGCGAACGTGACGCCGCCAACCGCAAGCAGCGTAATGATCATGACGAGGCCCTGAAGGAGCAGTGCGACGCCGAACGTCGGACGCGGGTTTCGGCGCAGCACCCGGAAGGACGCGCCCAACAGGGTCCCGAGGTCCAGCGGGCGAAGAGGAATAAGGCCGGGTCTCGGTGGTGGAGCCCACGCCGTGCCGCCCGAAGCATCCGCTGGTGGTGGTTGGGGTGGTGGTGAGGATGGCAGCGGTGTCGGGGCAAGGAGTTTGGCGGGATCCGATGCCGGGCCGTCCGGCGCCTGCCACGGACGATCGTCAGTCACGATTCACTCATGTATTTCTGGCTCCCGGATGCAAATTTCTTCCTCGCCGGATTGGCGGCGAGTGGCCCCACCGCATTATCGTTTCACACTCGACTACTCTTGTGCGAGAGCATGACCGGTGCCCGACGGTATCGCCGGGCCGATGTAGAGCAGGAACAATGACCGCACGAATTCTCGTCGTTGATGACGACACCGCGCTCGCGGAGATGATTGGCATTGTGTTGCGCACCGAAGGCTTCGACCCGGTGTTCTGCGCTGACGGCACGAATGCACTTGCCACGTTTCAATCGTCGCGGCCCGATCTCGTCCTGCTCGACCTCATGCTTCCCGGCAAAAACGGCATTGAAGTGTGTGCGGAGATCCGCAACGAATCGGGTGTGCCCATCATTATGCTCACGGCCAAGTCCGATACGACGGATGTTGTCCGCGGCCTTGAAAGCGGTGCAGACGACTACGTGGTGAAGCCGTTCAATCCGAAGGAGCTCGTGGCGCGCATCCGCACCCGCCTTCGCCCGACACCGGTCGGGAGCACCGATACTCTTCGCGTCGGCGACCTCGTGCTCGACGTTGCCGGGCACGAGGTGCGCCGGGGCGAGGACCGCATCAACCTCACTCCCCTCGAGTTCGAGTTGCTGCTCGCGCTCGCCTCCCGACCCCAACAGGTGTTCACGCGGGAAATGCTTCTCGAGCAGGTGTGGGGCTACCACTACAAGGCAGACACGCGACTCGTGAACGTCCACGTGCAGCGACTGAGGGCGAAGATCGAAGACGATCCGGATAACCCCAAGATCGTGATGACCGTGCGCGGGGTCGGCTATCGTGCTGGCGCCACCGGATAGTTCCCGCCAGGCGGGCCGGATGCCGGCGATCCGGATGCCGGACTGGCGATCGTTCCCGGCCAGGCTCCTCCACATTTGGCGGGCGAGCCTTCAGTTCCGCACGGTCGCCATCACCGTCATCCTCTCGTCGATGGCGGTCGCCATTCTCGGGACCTACATGTCGATCAGCATCGGGGGTAACCTCTTCGACTCACGGCTAGCACAGGTGCTGGCGGAATCAAGCAGGGCGACGGTGCAGGCGCAGAACGTGTTCGACAGTGATCTGGCGACAACTGACCCGTCACGCACCGACCTCGAATACCTGAGCGCGAGCGTTCAGAGCACCATTCGAGGTTCGACGACGAGTCCTGGTGGCCTTGGCGTCGCGATCTACCGCACGCCGGGCCAGCAGACCGCTGTGACGATGCAGCCGGGGCAGAGTAGGGGCTTCCCGAACGAGGTCATCAGCAAAAAACTGCAGGCCGCGGTGGAAGGCAATCACGGTGCTGACCGCGTCTGGTGGCAATCCGTTGAGCTCGCTGATGGGAGACCAGCGATTGCCGTAGGGTCGCTCCTGACGGTGCCTAATGCGGGACTCTATGAGCTCTATCTCGTGTATGACCTCGGTGATGCGCAGCAGACGCTCTCCTTCGTGCAGCAGACGCTGCTGCTCGGCGGTCTGGCACTCGTACTTCTCATCGGAGCTGTCACCTACATCGTCGTGCGATTGGTGGTCGGCCCGGTGCGGATCGCGGCCGAGGTCAGCGAAAAACTCGCAGCGGGCCAACTGGAGCAGCGGATCCCCGAAAAGGGCGAGGATGTGATCGCCACGCTCGCCCGCTCGTTCAATGGAATGGCGGACAGCCTGCAGGAACAGATCACGAAGCTCGGCGAACTATCGCGCCTCCAGCAGCGCTTCGTCGCGGATGTCTCCCACGAGCTGCGCACGCCGCTCACGACGATTCGACTGGCTGGCGACGTGCTATATGACCAGCGCGAGAACTTCCCTGCTGCCACCGCACGCACGGCCGAACTTCTCCACACCCAGGTGCAGCGATTCGAGATCCTTCTCGCGGACCTCCTCGAGGTGAGTAGGTTTGACGCCGGTGCGGTCGAACTCGAAGTCGAGCCGACGAACCTCGTACGCCTGGTCGAGGATGCTGCAGACTCGATGCGGCTTGTGGCAAGCGAACGCGGGTCCGACATCCGGGTTGTCGCCGCTGGCGGGTACTTCGACGTCGAGGTTGATCCGCGCCGTATCCGCCGCATTCTGCGCAATCTTCTCGGCAACGCCATCGAGCACGGCGAGGGAAAGCCGATCGTCGTCTCCGTCGACAGCAATGAAGATGCTGTGGCACTGGCCGTGCGCGATCACGGAGTGGGCATCGCCACAGCCGACCTCACGCGCGTCTTCGACCGTTTCTGGCGGGCGGACCCCTCACGGCAGCGGACGATCGGCGGAACCGGTCTCGGTCTGGCAATCTCCCTCGAGGACACCTCGCTGCACCGCGGCTATCTAGACGTGTGGTCGGAACCCGGTCGGGGTACCTGCTTCCGCTTGACCCTGCCGCGCGACCTCGCGCGATCGATCCGCGTTTCTCCCATCGAGCTTCCGCCGGTGGAACCGACCGATGAACTGGAGGTGGACAGTGACTGGACAGGCGCCAACAATGCGTGACGTTGTCACCCGAATCCTCGCGGCCACCGTGATGGCGGTCCTCACCGCGTCACTCGCTGCCTGCGGCGGCATTCCCACGTCGGGGAATGTGCAGGCTGGCGACCCGTTCACTGATGCGCCGTCAGGGGATTTCATTTTCAATCCACTGGGGCCCGGAACGGATGCCGACCAGCGTGCGATTCTCGACGGCTTCATTGCCGCGTTCACCGGTCCCCAGAGCGACTATGCGGTGGCTCGCCAGTTCCTCAGCGCCGATTTCTCCAAGCAATGGGATCCTCGCCAGAGCGTCCTCATCCGGACGGGAAGTCCGACCGTTTCCACGGTGAACCCCTCGACGATGGACTACACGTTCACGACTACTGCCCAGCTCGACAAGTTCGGTGCATATACGGCCTCCAGCCCCTCATCGCAGACACTCCAGTTCCAGTTCGTGAAGGAAAAGGGGCAATGGCGAATTAGCCAGGCGCCCGCGGGAATCGTGCTGCCGGTCAGTACGTTCCTCACAATCTTCAGCAAGCAAGCGCTGTATTTCTACGACCTCAGCCTGAAATACCTTGTTCCCGATGAGCGGTGGTTTCCCGGCGGCACGACCGCGACGCGAATCGTCACCGCGCTACTCGCCGGTCCGCCGGAGTGGCTGAAAGGTGCCGTCGTGTCGCAGTTTCCCGACGGAACCCAATTGACGCCCGGCACCACCGTCTCGATCGATTCGACTGTTGCGCAGGTGGACCTCACAACCGAGGCCGCAGGGGCAGACAGCCGCCAGAGACAGCTGATGGAATTGCAGCTTTCGGAGAGCCTAGCCTCGGTTCCGGGAATCGCCAGTGTAGAAATCTCCGTCGCCGATTCGATCCTGGCCATCACACCCCTCGGCTCGGATAGCCCGGTAGCCCAGCGCTCGGTCGACTCGCGTCCGCTGGTCCTTTCCGATAAGAAGTTCGGGTATCTAGCCGGAGGCGACGTCACACCAATCCCGCAACTCAGTGACAAGATCGTCAGTCTCTCGCCCCTGGCAGTCTCCGTGGGCGAGAACGCGTCGGCAGCGGCCGTGAAGACTGCGGAGGGTGTTTTTGTCGCCCGTACCGGCGACACCCCGGTGAGAAAACTGGATGTCCGGCCGGGGCTCATTGCCCCAGCAATCGATGACTTCGGCTACGTCTGGTCGGTGCCAGCATCCTCACCAACGGCGATCATCGCGTTCGATTTCGACGGCGTGGCGCATCCGGTGTCGGTGACGCTTCCTGCCGCGTCGCTAATCGTGTCCCTCGAGCTCTCACAAGACAACACTCGGATTGCGATTCTCCTTCAGACTGCCGCTGGGCCGAGGCTCATCGTCGCTGCCGTCGTGCGCGACGCGTCCCACGGATACATTCCCACCAGCATCGGCATCCCCGTCATGGATGCGCTCATTGATTCCGAGAAGGCTATCGACGCAACGTGGATCGACCAGGTCACGGTGGCAACCCTCACCTCAAGCAATGGCGTGTCGCTTGTTACGGCGGTGGAGGTAGGCGGTCAGCGGACGTCGCTCGGACAGCCGGTGTCCTCCATATCGATTGCCGGTGGAAATGGACGGACGGGGCTTCGCGTCCTGGGCGCGGACAAGCAACTTCAGTCCACGCGGGGGAGCAGTTGGCAATCGACCTCCGCGACGAAGATTGACCTGCTCGCCACTCAGAGATAGCTGCTCCTCCACAGCGTCGAGTGAGGGTGCGCAGTGTGCAGGAGTGCGCTCGGGTTGTCTTCGCGCGCGTAAAGGATGACACTGTGGCCAGATGTTTCCCATGGCAAAGGAGGCGATCCTTGACGCGCTGGCGGTGTTGTTCCCAGTGGACTGTGCCGGGTGCGAGGCGCCGGATCGAGTGTTGTGCCCGGCGTGCTTCGCACTCTTTCGCGGCCCCGTCGTCGAACAGGTGACGGCGAGCGGCGTCTCTGTGGCAAGCGCCGCGCGCTACGAGGGAGTCGTGCGCGCAGTCCTCCTTGCGGTGAAAGAAAAGGCCAGAACCGATGCCGCCCGACGCCTGGGCAGTGCCTTCCGTAGCGCGATCAACCATGCTGCCAGCGGGTCCACGAGCGGCGTGGAGGTATGCCCGATTCCTTCCAGCCGCGACGCGCTGCGCCGCCGAGGTTTCAGTCCGGTGGAGGTGCTCCTTCGCGCAGCAGGTTTACGTGCCGCACGCGTGCTGCGGCACACCGGCTCTGTGGTGGAACAAAAGCTCCTTGGCCGCAGCGAACGCGAGAGCAACCTCCACGGTTCCTTTTCTGCACGGGGTTCTTTGGTCGGGCGTCGATTCGTGATCGTCGACGACATTCTCACCACCGGAGCCACGATCGGAGAAGCCGCACGTGCGATTCGGGCGGCAGGAGGCGACGTCGCCGGGGCAGCGACGCTCGCCTTCACCCCGCGCCGAGGAGGCACACGGGGCACTGTCGGGGAATCCGCAGGTGACATCCACAGGTACGAAGGCTACGGTGGCTGAAAGAGGCGAGAACGAACCGCCCGGTATCACTGGGCGGGCGCGCCGCGGAAGACTGGGAGGACATCATGGAAGTTTCCATCAACGGTCTGGGACTCGGCATCACCGATCGATTCCGCGATTACGCGGTGGAGAAATCGGACAAGGTCTCCCATCTTGCGGACAAAGCCCTCGCCTTCGAAGTGAAAGTTTCGCGCCACAACGAGAAGAACGGTTCGGCCGGGGACGACCGCGTCGAGTTGACTCTCATTGGACCTGGCCCGCTCATCCGGTCGGAGGCGGTGGGAACCGACAAGTACGCGGCATTCGATCTCGCATTCGACAAGTTGATGGAACGGGTCCGTCGCGCGAAAGATCGCGGCAAGTTACATAAAAGCGGAAAGCGTCGCCCGGTGTCCCTGCGGGAAGCAAGCGCCGACGGTTTCAAGGTTGTCGACATCACACCGGTCGATCCGGCACTCATCGAGCAAGTGTCGACCGGATCGATCCCCATCGTGGCCGAGGAGGAGACGGAAGAGGCCTGGAGCCCCGTCGTCATCCGGAAGAAAGTCTTTGCCGCAACGCCGATGACGGTTGATGATGCGCTGTACCGGATGGAGCTGGTCGGTCACGACTTCTACCTGTTCATCGACGCCGAAACGGACCGACCGAGTGTTGTGTATCGCCGCAAGGGTTGGGATTACGGGGTCATCGGCCTTGATCTCGATCAGCACGAGGAGCAGGGTAAGCGTCGCCAGCACCGGTGACGGATGCGCGCACCCGCGCGGTCGCAGGTTAGGCTGTGTTGTTGGCTGAACGGTCGCGTGAGCATGCCGTGAACAGCCCAGAAATCGCAATGGGAGTAATCCGTGGCCAATGTTCTTGAACGAGTTCTTCGCGTCGGCGAAGGGCGGACCCTTCGTCGCCTTGAACGCTTTGCTCATGCCATCAACCAGCTTGAGGATGACTTCAAGGAACTCACCGATGAGGAACTGAAGAACGAGACGCACGAACTCCGCGAGCGCTACTCGGCAGGCGAGTCGCTGGAGGATCTCCTTCCTGAGGCTTTCGCCGCGGTGCGCGAGGCTTCCGTGCGCACTCTCGGGATGCGTCCGTTCGACGTGCAGCTGATGGGCGGGGCGGCGCTGCACCTGGGCGACATCGCCGAGATGCGCACCGGTGAGGGCAAGACACTCACCTCGGTGCTGCCGGCCTACCTCAATGCGCTGTCCGGCAACGGCGTGCACATCATCACC
>JBDTCD010000076.1:0-6831 GCA_039923755.1 Terrimesophilobacter sp.
TTGCGGGTGAAGGTCAACCCGAGGATTTCCCCCGGTTGGACATGCCCGTTCGCCAACAGCCAGACGACCCGGCTCGCCATCGTCTCCGTCTTGCCGCTGCCCGCACCGGCGATGACGAGAGCTGGGCAGAGGTCGCTTTCGATGATCGCCTTCTGCTGAGGCGTTGGCTGCGGAAGGTTTAGCGCCTCGGCAAGCGCATCTGCGCCGAGGATTCGACGGGGTGCCATTTGCTCAGTCACTGGATACCGCCCTCACCCGGTGGAGCGCACGCGTTGAGGAGTCACCCATGCCGAACGGGTCGATCACGCGAACCCCAGGATAAACGCCCAGCGCCATGCCGATGGATGCCAGGCGGATGCGCTCCCTGAATTCTTCGAGTCGCTCCTCGCCAAGTGGCGCCTGAACCCCTTCCCGGTATGACTTCCCGCCCTTGCCTTCGCGAATAAAGAGAAGTTTCGCTCCACCTGAATGATGTTCACCCCACTCGTTGAGGGCCTCATCAAGCAACCCGGAGGCATACGCGAGTTGATAGGCGCCAAGCTGGGGAAACTCGTCAATGACCGTTTGTCGAGTCTCCGGTTTTCCCGTCTTGAGGTCGACGATGACTACTGCGCCGTCCGGCGACCGCTCAACGCGGTCGATCGAACCATTCATGCGTGCTCGGCCGATCTCGAGGCTGAAGCGGCTCTCTGCGGCGACCAGCGTCTTGTTCTCCCGTGCAAAATCGCCCAAATACTCGGCAACCGCCGAGGCGAGTTTCCTCGCGGCGCGCTTCTGTTGTTCCGCGAGCCACGGCGCCTCAAACAGGAGTTCGTGCCAGCGGCTTTCGATAGCCGCCCAGATCGCCTCAACATTCGGGACGGTAGCGGTCTCCATCGCCCAGTGCACGATCGTGCCGAGTCCCATCGCAGTGCTGGATTGGGTTCCGGAGACCGAATCGACGAACCAGTCGAGAGGGGAATCCTCGAATGCGCCAAGTTTTGACGGCGATACGGGGACGGTCTCGTCGTCGAGGTACAACGGCCCGATCACCGAAGGCTCAAGAAGTCCGTGCCACTCTTCCGGATCGGCTCCTGGAACTCCCTTCGCCGACAGCAAGGCGAGGTTGGCTGCAGCTTCAGCATCCGTACCCTTCGCCGCCGCGAGCCTGCGGCGCAGCTTGCCCACGAGCCCGCGCAGGGTCAACGGCTCCATGGGATTCGAGTCCAGTGGAAAGGAGCCATCGGGTGCAAGCGCGAGGAAAACACTTGTTGCCTCGTCATCGTTCGCTACAGCAGCGAGCACGACCTCTCGACGTGCGCGCGACACCGCAAGGGCGAACATCCGCAGTTCATCGTCCAACACGACCTTGCGGGCGTCGATCGTGGAGTTGTCAAGACCAAGTTCCGCATTCACCAGTTCGCCGGCGAAGAGGAGAGAACCTCGTGGCCGGAGGTTCGGCCATGCGCCGTCCTGAAGGCCTGCGACGACCACGGTGTCAAACTCAAGTCCGAGCGCGCCTGCCGGGGTTGTGACGAGCACCGCATCTGCGCTCGCCTGAGGCGAGAGGGTATCTTCCGGCACTTCGGCGTCCAATACTGCCGCGAGAAACGTCAATGCTGACGCGTCGGGGTCGCGCTCGACGAACCTCTTCGCGGCGGTGAACAGGGCAAGGATGCCGTCGAGGCTTCGATTGGCTTCTGCGGCCAGAATCCCCGAACCAGCAGCCTGTGCCTGCCACTCCGCAGCCCGACCACTCCGCTCCCAGGCCATCCAGAGCAGTTCCTCGATCGTGGCGCCGGTACTTGCCGCTGAGTCCACCGCGGCGAGAGTGTCTGCGAGCTTCGCAGCCGCGCGAGAGGACGAATGGTCAATCGTCGCCAATCGACCAGGCGCGGCGAGTGATTCAACGAGAAGCTGGTCGCTCGGCCGATCACCGCCTCCCGCGAGTTCCTCGGTGCGGAGGGCGAGCCGCAGCCGGCGTAACGCAAGCCGGTCCAGGCCCCCGAATGGTCCCAGAAGCAGTTCCACCGCAGCTTCGGCCGTGAGCGGCGATCTGCCCACTCCAACATCGACGACGGTGAGGATGGCGCGCACGGCGGCCTCCTCGCGCAGTGGCGCGCCACCGGCAACGGTCCTGGTGGGTACGTCGGCCAGCGCAAGCGCTCGCGCTATGCCGGGAACCTCCCGTCCGCTCCGAACAACAATTGCCATGTCGTCCCACGCAATGTCGAGGTGAAGATGGTGCTCCCGCAGTCGCCGCGCGATGGTCGACCATAACCGGGCGGGAGTGTCAGCGGCGAGCGTCAGTACCCGCCCGGGTCCTGGAGAGTCAATTTTCGGCGCCGGGGCCGGGTTCCGGTTTCCCACGGTGCGCGCGGTCCCGATGCGGGCGGTCACCGCGCCGGTGAGGGCGCGCAATTCCTTGCCCTGCCGATGGGAGGTTTCGAGCGGCAACGTTGGCAGGTCGCTGCGTCCAATTGCCGTGCCGAAGCGCCCGACGATATCTGCTTCACCGCCACGGAAGGAATTGGAGGCGACATCCGGATTTCCGAAAGCGATGACGGATGAGCCCCGCGTGATGAGTCCTTTCACGAGCTCCACGGTGGACCTTGTGGCCTCCTGCAGATCATCGATGATGATGAGGCGAAGACGAGAAAGGGAGTCGGGAACCACGCCATCGACAACAGACCTCGTTGCCGTCGAGACGAGCTCCGCCGCGTCAAGTTGGCGTGGCCGCAGCTCGCCCATAACCTGCAGGTATTCCCGCTGGAACTCGGCGACAGCAGCCCACTCAGGTCGAGCATGCCTTACGGCAAGTTCGCGCAGACGATCCGGGCCGATCCCATATTCGGTGGCGCGCATCAGGGTGTCGCGCAACTCGGTGCGGAATCCTCGAAGTGCACGCACTCCAGCGTCAAGCGGACTCGGCCAGTTCGGGCCAGTACCCTCCTCCACATGCCCTTGCAGCAATTGCGCGATATCGCTGTCCTGGTCTCCACCGGTGAGCAACTGGGGTGGTGCGAGGCCCGCGCTACGACGGGCAAAGTCGACGATTTCGAAGGCAAGCGAATTAATGGTTCGCGCGAGCGGCCCCTCGGTGGGAACGGCAAGGCGAAGAGCAATTCTGTCGCGCATGTGTGTCGCGGCGGCCCGGCTCGGCGCGATAACGATGAGGTCGTTCGGGTCCCACCCCCGCTCAAGGACTCGGTCAGCGACGAGTTCGATGACGGTGGCCGTCTTTCCCGTGCCTGGCGCACCGATGACGACTGCTGACGCGTCGTCCGGCAGCCCGAGGACTGCGGCCTGTGATTCATCTGCGCTCAGGTCCCTCGCGCCGGCGCCCTGCCAAGCATCCGGCGAAAATCCCATGGCCTTCACGATGGCAAACCTAGCCCACACCGGCGACACTGCCGCTTTCCGCTCATAACGAACCGGCGAACTGGAGCCAACGTTCTGTCGTAATCTGGGGTCGTGGACATTCGCATTGGCATCATCAACAGCCCCCGAGAGCTGAGTTTCGAATCCAACCAGTCGGCCGCCGAAATTGAGAAAACCGTCGCTTCGGCATTGGAGAGCGACGCAAAGTTCATCCGGCTGGTCGACGACAAGGGCCGGGTGTTTCTTGTTCCCGTGGAATCCTTCGCCTACATAGAATTGGGTTCGGAGAGTTCGCGTCGCGTCGGATTCGTCGCCTGATGGAACTGCTGTTCGTGGTGATGGGCGCCGTTCTCATCGGACTCATCCCCCGCTACCTGCTTCCCGGCCGTGACACCTACGGCGCAGCTCTACTGCCGGCGGTCAGCGGCGCACTCGCCGGAGTTGTGTGGGTTGCCCTCACCTGGGTCGGCTGGAAGTTCGACGGTGGTTGGATATGGTGGGTCAGCCTGGGCGCGGGAGGCATTGCCGCACTCGTACTCCCGCTCATCATCGCCCCTCGCCGAACGCGCCACGATCACGCCATGTTCGAGCGGCTTCTTAAGCCCTGACGAGCGTCAGCCGGCGCTCTCATTCAGGCGGTAAGGCCGAGATCATCCATTCGCCGAGTGTGATCCGCGATGAGTTCGGTGAGAACGGGTTCGAGCCGCTCGTCATCCGGAGCGGTATTCTCCGGAAGATCTAGTCCAGAGCGCGCGAGAAGCAGTACGTCGCCTACGAGTCGCCGACCGTAGAGGGCCAATCGTGATGCCAGCCTCGGATTCTCACCGATCTCCGCACGGAGCAATCCGGCAATGAGCTTGCTAGGTTCGTCGTCGTCGAGAAGATCCGTAATGCGTGTGGAGTGCTCGCGGCTAAACCCTTCGGCAATGCTGACAAATCCGTCATCGAGGATTCCGGACTCTACGTAATACGCGAGCAACGATTCAGACCAGTCGCTGCCATGCGTTCGCACCTGGAAGGAGTCGATGGATGCGACGAACGGCTCCATGGCCGCACTGGGCTCGTGCCCAAGCTTCTCCAGTTCCGAAACGAGCGCATGATGCCGTGAGAGCGCGATCGCGGCAACCTTACTCATGGCCTCTTTGGATGCCGTCGTCGGTGCCGCAATCACCGCACGGGACAGGCTTTCAAAGAATGACAATTGCAGGTATGCGGCCTGCCCGAGAAAACGTGGAAGCTCCGGTGTGAGCTCGCTGAGACCTACTCGATTAACGACCTGATTAGGGTTCGGGCGACGCGTGCGATGCCTCGTGGGAGACGGTCGCTTCTTGCGACGAGGGAACAGGGTGACCACGGATCTAAGCCTACCGTCGCCTCCCTGCACGACCGATGCGCATGCGGGAGCCCAGCGCGACGACCGGTGGTGCTCCGACTGGCCGGAGGTATTTGGCAGGGCACTGTCAATCCCTCCCCTAAACTGGAACCGGCCCCCACTCTGGCGGGGCCCTGCGCCCTGGGACAAAACGGGCGTAATCGCCCCACCCAAGACAGGGTTGTATAACTTGACATTTTCAGAACTCGGCGTTGACCAGGACATGGTCGACGCTCTCGCCGCCAAAGGTATCATCGAACCGTTCCCTATCCAGACTCAGACAATCCCCCTGGGTCTAAGCGGTCAGGACATCATCGGGCAGGCCAAAACCGGCACAGGCAAGACATTCGGATTCGGGCTCCCGCTCCTGCAGGAACTGGGACCCGACCCCGCGCCCGGCGTCAAGGCGCTCGTTGTCGTCCCAACCCGCGAATTATGTATTCAGGTCGCCGAGGACCTGGTTACGGCGTCATCGAATCGGCCGACCAAGATTGTGGCCATCTATGGAGGCAAGGCCTACGAGGGGCAAATCGACGAACTCAAGGCCGGAGCCCAAGTCGTCGTCGGTACGCCAGGTCGACTCCTGGACTTGGCCAGCCAACGGATGCTCTCACTTGCACACGTCAAGGTCATGGTGCTCGACGAGGCAGACAAGATGCTTGACCTCGGGTTCTTGAGCGATATCGAGAAGTTGTTCGCCCAGACTCCGCCTGAACGCCACACCATGTTGTTTTCCGCGACGATGCCAGGGCCGATCGTAGCTCTTGCGCGCCGCTTTATGAACCGGCCCATCCACATCCGTGCGACGGACCCCAATGAAGGTCTCACGCAGGCAAACATCAAGCACGTGGTTTACCGGGCACACGCCCTCGACAAGGACGAGGTCATCGCACGTATCCTGCAGGCCGAAGGTCGCGGCAAAACCGTGATCTTCACGCGCACTAAGCGTGCAGCAGCAAAGCTCGTCGAAGAGTTGAACGACCGCGGATTCAACGCTGCTGCCGTACACGGCGACCTCAACCAGGAACAGCGCGAGCGTGCGATGGCCGCATTCAAGGCGGGCAAGAAGGACATCCTCATTGCGACGGATGTTGCCGCCCGCGGCATCGACGTGCTCGATGTGACGCATGTGATCAACCACACAATTCCTGAGGACCACGACGCGTACCTGCACCGCGTGGGACGCACCGGCCGCGCCGGCAAGACGGGAATCGCTGTCACGTTCGTCGACTGGGACGACATGCACAAGTGGGGGCTCATCAACCGGGCGCTCGAGATGGGCATCCCGGAACCACTGGAAACCTACTCATCGTCACCGCACCTGTACTCCGACCTGGATATCCCCACTGAGGCCAAAGGCCGGCTGAAGTCTGCTGGACCCGCACGCGAGCGGGAGCCCCGCTCGGCAACCGCAGGTCACGGTGGGGCACGCCAGGGAAGGCATGATTCGGTCCAGGGCAGCCCACGGGGTGCGAGCCGCGGAGGGCCAGATCGGGCCGGATCGACTCACGGCAGCACCGGAACCACTGATCGCGAGCGTGCGCGTTCGCGCGGAGGTCGCCCAGCCGAAGCAGCTGAAGTGCAGAAAGTAGCGGGCGCCGGCACACACGACGGCGAGGGACACGCGCGTCGCCGTCGCACTCGCACGCGTCGCCCGAGCACCGGAAGCAGCACGCCCCCCGCCTCTTGACCGGCCGCCGCAAGCGGTACCTATTGCCAAACCCTCGATCAATGCGGTGTTTTTTCATCCGTGCGCCTGTTCAAACTGGCGCATTGTTGGTGAGAACCCGCATTGTTACATCACGAGTCGCATACCGCTAGCCGAAGAAGGCTGCCGAACCGGTCCCCTCGGAAAGGATGCGCTCGAGCACCTCAGGTTCAGTGGTGTTCTCCGCGAGCCGGTTCGGTTTTCCCGCGCCGTGGTAGTCACTTGAGCCGGTGACCGCCAGATCGAACCGCTCGGCGAAAGCAAAAAGTTGCTCCATAGCATCCGGAGTGTTCTCCCGATGGTGGATTTCCAGACCGAACAGACCCGCATCGACGAGGGCGCCGAGGTTCGCTTCTGTGATGACATTGTCGATCCCCCGAGTACCAGGGTG
>JBDTCD010000077.1:0-15512 GCA_039923755.1 Terrimesophilobacter sp.
GCCGGTGCGATCAAGTTCTCGGGCGAGCTGACCTGTGATCAGGAATCCGGAGATGACGAAGAAGATGTCAACGCCAATGTAGCCACCAGAAATCCGCCCGGGCCACACGTGGTAAAGCACGACAAGCAGGACGGCAATGGCGCGCAGCCCCTGCACGTGGGGCAGGAAATGGGTCGCCTTGGTGGGGCGCTCTCGAAGGCGGGTTCCGGTCATCGCCGTTCAGGCTATCAAGTACTCCGCACTGTCAACTCATCCGCGCCCGGATACCGTTTCGCCGCCGACTCTCGTCAATATTTCGGCGCGTATGAACTGCTGAGTCACGCCAGCCCGACACGAAGTAGATTGGTCACAATTTACGTGTATCACATGCCTTCGCTTCGGTGCGCTCCCTCAACACGGAAACAAGTCTGACGCTAAGGAGACCGGGTTTTGACGCACACCATTGACCGCTCCTTCGGCGCCAAAGGGCGTCCACGCTCGACGTTTGCCCGACGCGGCGTTGACACCGTCCTCACGGAACTGTGTGGTTGGACAGTTGCGCTTGTGCTCGCGCTGCTGGTTGTGGCACACATTGCGGAGACTCGCGGTGGGCTGATTTTCAGCGATGGCGATTCGATGGCGACGGTACTCATTGCCAAGTCAATAGAGCATGGTGAACCGCAAAATTGGGCGCTGTCACCGGTGCTTTTCATTCCAGAAACTATCGTCTACGGGGCTCTCAGCATTTTCGGGCTGGGGGTGAGAGCAACGCTCACGCTCAACGCCGTGGTCAATCTCCTTGGCTTATATGCAGCGTTCCGTTTCGTCGCTGGTGGGCGGGGAAAAACGATGCCGGCCCCAGTCGGAGCGTTGTCATCGTTTGCGGCCTTTTGCACTTTCGCCTTCCTTGAGGGCGGACCCGACCGAGAAGGATTTCAGCTGGCGTCGATGCTGACGACGACGACCTACTATTCCGCGACCATCATCGGCGTCGTGTTTACTGTGGGCATTGTTCGCCGGTCCCTCTTGGGTGAACCGCATGCCACTCTGCGGGTGCCCGCATTGTCGCTGGCCGTCGTCGCTGCCGTGTCTGTCCTTACCAACCCGCTATATCTCGCATGGGCCACGATTCCGGTAGCCGTCGTCATCGGCGCGCCAGCGATACTCTCGCGTATCCGCCGAAAACAGATACTTGTATTGGCCGCTGCACTGATTCTCGGCTCAGGTATCGGGTATCTGGGACGATCATTTTTTGCAACGGCGATTGTCGCTGATCCTGCGGCCTATATTCGTGGATCCGAATGGACGAGTTCACTCGAGTTCTATCGAACTCTTCTTGTCCAGACCGGAGGCAGTGTTGCCGGATCCGCTTGGCTGGCTCTCTTGGCTCTGGTGTGGCTCGGCGCTGGAGTGCTTGGCGTGCGCGCCTGGCTCAGGAGAGAACCGAGCAGCAGCTTTCTGGGTGCGATGGCATTTGTTGGCCCCATCGTCGTCACGCTCGGGATGATTGCCTTTGGCACGGTCTCGGATCGCTATCTCCAGCCGTGGCTCATATTTCCACTCCTCATGTTCAGCGCATGGCCTTCCCCTGCGTTTCGAGTGGAACAGAAGCACTCGCGTGTACTGAAAAAAGCTGTGGTTGTTGGGCTCACTATCAGTGTGCTCGCTTCAGCCTTTGTCGTGCCGCGCGTGCTCTCCATTGCCACAGCCGTGGATCACGACCTTCAGTGCGTCGTCAACTGGGTGAATACGTCTGGGCGTACAGGTGCAGGGCAGTTTTGGACGGCTCGAGCACCCAAAGCATACATACGTGATCCGGCCCACATTGTTCAGATTGATGCTCACTTCGACTTCTACGCCTGGCTCACCAATCGAAGCGACCGACATGGTGCGGAGGTGACGTTCCTCATCACAGGCGCCGGGTCTGAGCCTTATGTGTTCCCGCCTGGATTCTCTGTAGCGAACGCCAGCACGATGAACTGCGGAAGGTACACGATCCTCGATTTCGGGACCATGTCACTTCCCTTGGGTGCCACCATCTACTGAGGGAGGGAACCCGAGTCACATGCTGGCGACGCTCAATTCCTCGCCACCATCACTGATGTCCACGAGAACGGTGTCCCCGTCGCGTGTCGTACCGGCAAGCAGTGACTTCGCAAGCCGGTCATCAATCTCGTGCTGCATGAGCCTGCGTAATGGTCTGGCTCCGTAGATCGGATCGTAACCTCGTTCCGCAAGCCAGGCACGGGCACTCGGGGTCACGGCAAGACCGAGTCTGCGTTCCGCGAGTCGTTTCTCCAGCCGGTCGACATACAGTTCGACGATCTGGCTCAGATCGTCGATGGAGAGCGGAGAGAAGATGACGATATCATCGAGCCGGTTCACGAACTCGGGCTTGAATGCCTGGCGAACCATTGTCCTGACGGCCTCTTCTTTCTGCTCCCAACTCAGTTCGGGATCCACAAGGAACTGGCTGCCGAGGTTCGACGTGAGGATGAGGATGACGTTTCTGAAGTCAACAGTTCGGCCCTGGCCATCTGTGAGCCTGCCGTCGTCGAGCACCTGCAGGAGAACGTCGAAGACATCCGGATGCGCCTTCTCGACCTCGTCCATGAGCACGACAGAATAGGGACGTCTGCGCACTGCTTCGGTCAACTGGCCGCCCTGTTCAAAGCCGATATAGCCGGGGGGTGCACCGAGCAGCCGGGCGACGGAGTGGCGTTCGCCGTACTCGCTCATGTCGATGCGAATCATGGCTTTCTCGTCGTCGAACAGGAATTCGGCGAGCGCCTTCGCGAGTTCTGTCTTGCCGACGCCGGTCGGCCCGAGAAACAGAAACGATCCGGTCGGTCGTGCGGGGTCGGCGATACCGGCACGACTGCGGCGGACGGCATCCGCCACGGCGCGTACAGCAGGCTTCTGGCCGACCAGCCGCTTGGCAAGTTCGGCTTCGAGGTGAAGGAGTTTCTCTGTCTCGCCCTGAAGCAACCTGCCAACCGGGATGCCGGTCCAGGCGGCGATGACGGCGGCAATGTCCTCTGCGCTCACCTGGTCATTGACCATGAGAGGAGTTTCGGCCTCAGTTTTCTCCGCATCGTCGACCTCGCGCTCGATGACAGGGATCTCACCGTAGAGCAGTCTGGAGGCAAGTTCGAGGTTCCCCTCACGTTGGGCCCGGTCAGCCTGCATGCGCAGTGAATCAAGCTTTTCCTTCAACTCACCGACCCGGTTGAGGGACGCGCGCTCGTGTTCCCAGCGCTTCTGCAGGTCGGCGAGGACTGCACTCTTCGTTTTGAGGTCGTCGCGGAGTTTCTGCAGTCGGGCCTTGCTGGCGTCGTCCTTCTCCTTCTTGAGCGCAAGTTCTTCAAGCTTCAAACGGTCGACGCTCCGCCGAAGTTCGTCGATTTCCACGGGTGCAGAGTCGATCTCCATCCGCAGTCGGCTTGCGGCCTCATCGATGAGGTCGATTGCTTTATCGGGAAGTTGACGACCGGAGATGTAACGATTGCTGAGCGCGGCCGCCGCTACGAGTGCGGTGTCAGCGATGGCGACCTTGTGATGCGCTTCGTAACGTTCCTTCAGCCCTCGCAGAATGGCGATCGTGTCCTCCACGCTCGGTTCTCCAACATAGACCTGCTGGAAGCGACGTTCGAGCGCGGCATCCTTTTCAATGAATTCGCGATACTCATCGAGCGTCGTGGCTCCAATCAGGCGCAATTCTCCGCGGGCAAGCATGGGCTTCAGCATGTTGGCCGCCGCTACGGAGCCTTCACCGCCACCCGCCCCCATCAGCGTGTGCAATTCGTCAACGAAGGTGATGATCTGGCCATCTGCGTCGTTGATCTCTTTAAGAACTGCCTTCAGGCGTTCCTCAAACTCTCCGCGATACTTCGCACCTGCGACTAGCGCGGCAAGGTCGAGCGAAACGAGCCGTTTTCCCTTGAGTGAGTCCGCAACGTCGCCGGCGATGATCCGCTGCGCGAGGCCCTCAACGACCGCCGTCTTACCGACGCCCGGCTCACCAATGAGCACTGGGTTGTTCTTCGTACGACGAGTAAGCACCTGGCTTACCCGGCGAATTTCCGCGTCGCGACCGATAACCGGATCGAGCTTGCCGGTTCGCGCAATCTCAGTGAGATCGACGCCGTACTGCTCAAGCGCAGTCTTCTGCTCTTCGCCGCTGGAAGGCGCGCCCTGCATGTTTGCCATTTTTACTCCTGAATCCTGACTACCGCGATATCAGTTTCTCAACGGTCGCCACACGACGACCTGAGTGTTGCGCCGCGCCCTGGTCCCGGCGCGAAGTGACACGACGTCGCCGGACTCTCCGGCAGCGAATACCCTGCGCCCCGGCCGCGTGAGCAATTCGTCAGCGAGAGCACTCTCCAACTCGCGTACCCGCGACTCCAACTCTGAAACGTGGTTCTCCAACTCGAGGACACGTCGGATGCCCTCAAGGCTGACACCCTCTGCACTCAGCCTGGCGATCTCCCGCAGCTGAGCGACATCCCGCATCGAATAGCGTCGGGACTGCCCAACGGTGCGCCTCGGCTGCACGAGTCCAAGCCGGTCGTACTGCCGAAGTGTCTGGGGATGCAGGCTGGTGAGTTCCGCGGCCATCGCAATGGCGAAAAGCGGCGAGTTCTCGTCCATCAACCCCTCGCCTTCGCAATCAGGTCTGCTCGCGGATTCTCCGTGGGCATTGCCGCTTCGAACTTCTCCAGAAGCTCCTTGGCGTCGGAGGTGAGATGCGCGGGAACCGCAATCACTACTTCGGCCAGGAGATCTCCCGACCCCTTAGGGGTGGTGACGCCCCTGCCTTTCACGCGAAGGACTCTGCCACTCGGCGTTCCGGGCCCGATTCGGAGTTTCACCGGGTCGCCGTCGAGGGTGGGAACTTCGATCGTTGCACCGAGCGTCGCTTCGGCAAAAGTGACCGGCACGTCGACGCGCAGGTTGAGGCCATCCCGTTCAAACACGGGATGCTTCCGCACGGTGACCGTGAGGGTCAGGTCGCCCGGCGCTCCGCCATCCTGACTCGGCTCGCCCTTTCCCTTCAACCGGATCTTCTGGCCATCGGCAACCCCGGCGGGGATCCTTACGCTGATCGGTTTGCCGCCAGCCGACTGCAGTCGCGCCGTGTCACCCTTGATCGCTGTAACGAAGTCGAGCGTAGTGGACGCGGTGATGTCCCGGCCCTTCGTCGGTCCGCCGGCACCGCGGTATCCGCCCGACGACTGGCCGAACCCGCCGCCGAACATGCTCCCGAAGATGTCCTCGAAGCCGCTGGCCTGGTAGCTCGTGCGCTGATTGCCACCGCCGAACATGCCACCAAAGACGTCTTCGAAGCCGCCGTTCTGCCCTCCAGCGGCGAACCTCGGCATGCCGGAGCCCATCGCGCGCATCTGGTCGTACTCTTTGCGCTGGTCGGGATCGGACAGCACGGCATTGGCTTCGCTGACCTCTTTGAACTTCGCCTCCGCTTTGGCGTCTCCCGGGTTGGAGTCAGGATGATACTTCCGGGCAAGCTTCCGATAGGTCTTCTTCAGGTCAGCCGCGGAGACGTCCTTCGACACTCCCAGGACTTTGTAGAAGTCCTTATCGAACCAGTCCTGACTCGCCACGGTCAGACCTCGGGCACCGCAACGGCGACCTTGGCTGGCCGAAGCAATCGTTCACCCAACAGGTATCCGGACTGGATGACGTCGGCGATCGTGTCGACCACGACATCCTTGCTCGGCACCTGCGCGATGGCTTCGTGGAGCTTAGGATCGAACGGTTCTCCCACTGCCCCCACCTGGACGAGCCCATAGCGTTCGAAGATCGTGCGGATCTTCTGTCCGACGAGTTCGAGTGGGCTGCCTTCAAGGTCACCGTGAGCGTGAGCAAGATCGAGGTCATCGAGTACGGGAAGCATCCCGGTCACGACCTCTGCCACGGCAATCTCTCGCGCAACGTGCCGGTCACGATCAACCCGCTTGCGGTAGTTGGCATACTCGGCCTGGACCCGCTTGAGATCATTGAGGTGCTCGGACGAGGAGTCAGCCTGGATCGGCTCTTCGAGAAGCTTCGCGAGGTCGTCCTCGGTCAACTTCTCCTCGACTCCTTCAGCGCTCGCGCGGGCTTCACCGGTTTCCGGATCGATCCTCCGCTTGTCGCGGACTATCGGCTCCTCGTGCGAAGGGTCTCGCTTCTTTTTGTCCTTATCCTTGTCAACGGCCATTGCTACTTCTTGCCACCCTCTGGCTCGTCTTCGACCACTTCGGCGTCAATGATGTCCTCGTCGTCAGACGCGGCCGGTTCACCGGTTTCAGATTCTGCAGCGCTCGCCTCGGCTGTCTGACTCTGCTTGTACAGCGCCTCGCCGATTTTCTGCTGGCTCGCATTGAGCTTGTCGAACGCGGTGCTTACCGCGGCGTCATCCTCACCGGCGAGCGCAGTCTTCAGCGCGTCCACGTCGGACTGGATGTCCGTCGTGACGTCCTCGGGCAGCTTGTCGCCGTTGTCCTTGAGTAGGCCCTCAGTGGAAAACACGAGCTGCTCAGCGGTATTGCGCATTTCGGCAGTCTCACGACGGGCCTTGTCCTCTGCGGCGTGCTCTTCAGCTTCGCGGACCATCCGGTCGATGTCCTCCTTGCCGAGGGACGAACCGCCGGTGATGGTCATCGACTGCTCCTTGCCGGTGCCCTTGTCCTTTGCCGAGACGTGAACGATCCCATTCGCGTCGATGTCAAAGGTCACCTCGACCTGCGGAACTCCGCGCTGTGCTGGGGCGATTCCGGTGAGCTCGAACGTTCCGAGCGGCTTATTGTCCTTCGTGAACTCCCGCTCGCCCTGGAACACCTGGATGGCCACCGACGGCTGGTTGTCGTCCGCGGTCGTGAAGGTTTCACTGCGCTTCGTGGGAATGGCGGTATTGCGCTCGATGAGCTTCGTCATAATGCCACCCTTCGTCTCGATACCGAGACTCAGCGGGGTCACATCGATGAGAAGAACATCCTTGCGCTCACCCTTGAGGACACCGGCCTGAAGTGCGGCGCCGACGGCGACCACCTCATCCGGGTTTACACCCTTGTTGGGATCCTTTCCGCCGGTCTCCTTTTTGATGAGCTCGACCACGGCTGGCATGCGGGTGGACCCACCGACCAGTACGACGTGGGCGACATCGGCGACCTTGATTCCGGCCTCCTTGATGACGTCCTGGAACGGCTTGCGCGTGCGGTCGAGCAAGTCACTCGTCATTTTCTCGAACTGCGCCCTGGTGAGCGTCTCGTCGAGGTTCGCAGGACCGCTCTCGGTGAGTGAGAGGTAGGGAAGCTGGATGCTCGTGCTCATCGAGGAGCTGAGTTCCTTCTTGGCCTGCTCTGCAGCCTCCTTGAGGCGCTGCTTGGCAATCTTGTCCTTGGAGACATCAACGCCGGTGGTTGCCTTGAACTGCTTGATGAGGTGGTCAACGATGCGCTGGTCCCAGTCGTCGCCGCCGAGGCGGTTGTCACCGGAGGTGGAGCGCACCTGGATAGTCGAGAAGTCGTCATCCTTGCCCACTTCAAGCAGTGAGACGTCGAAGGTTCCGCCACCGAGGTCGAAGACCAGGATGAGCTCGTCTTCCTTACCGCGGTCCAGGCCGTAGGCCAGGGCGGCCGCGGTGGGCTCGTTGATGATGCGCAGCACGTTGAGTCCCGCGATCTCGCCGGCCTCCTTCGTAGCCTGGCGCTCCGCGTCGTTGAAGTATGCGGGGACGGTGATGACGGCATCGGTGACCGGCTCACCGAGGTACTGCTCTGCATCGCGCTTGAGCTTGCCGAGAATGCGGGCTGAGATCTCTTGCGGCGTGTACTTCTTACCGTCGATATCCGCCTTCCAGTCGGTGCCCATGTGACGCTTGACACTGGCGATGGTGCGGTCGACGTTCGTGACGGCCTGCCGCTTGGCGGTTTCCCCGACGAGTACTTCGCCATCCTTTGTGAAGGCCACGACGGAGGGCGTCGTGCGGAAACCTTCGGCGTTGGCGATGACGGTGGGTTCTCCACCCTCCAGAACGGAGACGACAGAGTTGGTCGTTCCGAGGTCAATTCCTACTGCTCGAGCCATGCGCTCTTTTCTCCTTTAACGAAAAGCCAGATTTCGGGACTTGAGTCCCGACCACTCAAGTTTTAGGGATGGAGAAAACTTTGTCAAGTCGACAAGCTGAAAGTTGAGTGTGAAAGACTCAATTTTGCATGCTGCGCGTGGACCCGGATGCCCATTAGCCTGACTGCATGACGAATGACACTCCCGACAACGAAGTCGCCGGGTCACCCGAATCCTCCGTTCCTCGAGTCGCCAGCACCGGTGCTCTTCTTTCAGTTGGGCAAGAGCTGCGGGAGGGCAAGCCGGTCCCGCGACGACAAATCTTGTCGTGGGCGCTGTGGGACTGGGGTGGTGCCTCCTTCAACGCCGTCATTACCACCTTCGTCTTCACCGTCTACTTGACCAACACGAAGGGCTTCGGGGGGACTGATTTCGTTTCAGCCCAACTGGGATGGTGGATGGGCGGCGCGGGTATCATCATCGCCGTGTTAGCGCCAATTACGGGCCAGCGGTCGGACGGCGGTCGGCGCAAGTTCTGGTTGGGGGTCAACACTTTTCTCGTCGTCCTGCTGAGTGCGATGATGTTCTTCGTCATCCCCGCCCCGAATTTTGTGTATTTGGGGTTGTTACTGGTGGCGGCCGGCACCGTTTTCTTCGAATTTGCGAGCGTCAACTACAACGCGATGCTGAGGGAGATCTCCACCCCGAAGTCCATCGGCAAAATCAGTGGGTTCGGTTGGTCGATGGGCTATTTCGGCGGCATTGTGCTTCTGCTGATTCTCTATTTCGGCTTTATCCACCCCGATGTTGGCCTTTTCGGTGTGACCAGTGAAAACGGCCTCTCGGTCCGAGTCTCGATGTTGATTGCCGCAGGTTGGTTCGCCCTCTTCGCCATTCCGATCCTTGTCGCGGTGCCTGAACGCCGGACACCCGGCGGCCCGAAGACTCGAGTTGGGCTGATCAGTTCGTACGCGACTCTTGGCCGCGACATCGCAAAGCTGTGGAAGACGAGCCGCCACACTCTCAGGTTCTTCATCGCGAGTGCAATTTTTCGGGATGGCTTGACCGGGGTCTTCACTTTCGGTGGAATCCTCGCTGCTGGTACTTTCGGATTCTCTGCCGGTGACGTCATAATTTTCGCCATTGCCGCCAACGTGGTCGCAGGGATTTCTACGGTTTTCGTCGGACTTCTGGACGACCGTCTGGGTCCAAAATGGGTCATGGTGACGGCAATCTCCGGAACAATTGCCGCTGGACTCGCCGTATTCATTTTCCACGCGGGCGGTGCGACCGTTTTCTGGATCTTCGGACTTCTCTTGAGTGCATTCGTCGGGCCCGCACAATCTGCCAGCAGGAGCTTCCTCTCCCGGATTGTTCCCCCCTCCCGTCAGGGGGAGATGTTTGGGCTCTATGCCACGACGGGTAAGGCCGCCACGTTCCTGGCTCCCGTCGCGTTTGGCCTTTTCGTCACAATCTTTGGCGCACAGTATTGGGGCATCCTTGGCATTGTTCTCGTTCTTCTCGTTGGTCTCATACTCCTGTTGCCGGTAAGCACTCGAGCCGAAAGTCATCGCATCGAATAGCAACTTTGCTCCCCGGACCGCCGCACTTTCGTGCACAGTTGAACCATGAACTCTCTTGCTTCACAAGCTGAACTTCTCCGATCGCTCCACGTTCCGGGCGACCCGCTCGTCGTGTTCAATGTCTGGGATGCGGTGAGCGCCAGAGTGGTCGCGGCCACCCCCGGCGTGAAGGCGCTTGCCACAGCGAGCCATTCCATCAGCGACGCGCACGGGGTTTCGGATGGGGGCGGGTTGGGGCTGGATGGCGCCGTGGAGGCCGCCCGAGTAGTCATCGACGCGGTCGACCTGCCTGTCAGCGTCGACTTCGAAAAGGGCTATGGTGGCGACGCGGCGGGAGTGGAGCGCAGCGTTACGCGGCTGATCGACGTCGGCGCCGCTGGCCTCAACATTGAGGACAGCATCCATGCTGCTCGCGACGGACTGTTCGACATCCGCACCGCCTCCGAACGGGTTGCGGCGGCGAGATCCGCCGGAGACAAAGCCCATGTTCCGATCGTCATCAACGCCCGCGTGGATACCCTTATCGGCGGGGGTGACTGGCCGGAAGCCCGCGAGCGCAGCAATGCCTATCTGGCGGCTGGCGCCGATGTGATCTTTATGTTCGGCCTCGACACTGAGGACAAGGTGAAGCGCGCGGTCGACGAAATCGCGGGACCGCTTTCGGTGATTGCCGGCGCGACATCGATCCCCCTGAAACGTCTCGCCGAGCTCGGTGTGTGTCGCGTGAGCTTCGGCGGACGTCCCCTTGCCTTGGCGATGGCACACCTGCGGGTCGCGGCCGCCCAGCTCACTGCGCTCGGCGACTACCCGAGTGAACTCAGCTTCGACTATTCATGACGGGTAGGGTTCAAGCATGACCGCCGAACCCGAACTCGTGATCCTCGTCGACGAGAATGGTACCCCCACCGGCTCGGTGGAAAAGTTCGCAGTCCACACCGCAGACACCCCACTGCATCTGGCCTTCTCCTGCCACGTGTACAACGACGCGGGCCAGGTGCTCGTGACGCGGCGGTCGCTGGGAAAGCTCACCTGGCCGGGCGTATGGACGAACTCCTTTTGCGGACATCCGGCCCCCGGCGAGGGCATGGAAGCCGCGCTCGCCCGGCGCGCACGAATCGAGCTTGGCATCACGATCTCGCAGATCACCCCTTTACTTCCGGATTTTCGCTACCGAGCGGTCGATGCGAGCGGCATCGTGGAGAACGAGATCTGCCCGGTGTTCCGAGCCGTGACAACGGATGCCGTTGCCGCAAACCCCGACGAGGTCGCAGAGTGGAAGTGGGTCGACCCCGCATCGCTGAGATCAGCGGTCGCGGAGGCACCGTACGCGTTCAGCCCGTGGCTCGTGATGCAGACCGCCCAGCTTTCCGCCTGATCAGCTATTTCGTGAACACGTCGTCGAGGGTGACCGTCACAAGTCCACGTTCACGAAGGAGATCGAGTAGCTGCGGAAAAGCGAGCGTCACCGCCGGGAAGTTTGCATGCCCGATCACGATGTGCTGGGGCAGGAACCATTGCTTCGCGAAACCGAGGACCTGCCACGGCTCAAGCCTGCTCGAGTCGGAGAGCGACCCGTACCACATCACCGGCGCAGTGTATCCGATCCCCGATGCCACCCGCTGCACCCTTTTGTCAAGGTAACCGTACGGTGGTCGATAGTACGGAGCAGGGTCTACCCCGAAGGTGTTCTTCAGCACCGCGGCGTTCTTCAGCAACTCTCCGACGATCCCCGCGTCCGATAACTTCGTAAGATCCGGATGGGAGAAGGTGTGGTTCCCAAGCTGCACCTGGCCGCTGTCCACGAGTGGGCGCAACGCTGCCGCATTATTGAACCAGGAATCATACTTGCCGTTGGGAAAGAAGGTGATTCTGGTTCCAGTCTCTGCGGCGAATTGGGCATACCCGGCGACGACGTCGCTGCTGATCCCATCATCAACAGTCCAGGCGAGCAGGCTGCCTTTCCCCGGAAGTTCATAAATCGCACCGGGTGGGCGAGAAACCTTCTCCACATTCGGCGCGGGCTGGACTGTAGGCGTGGGGTCTGGGGTCGGCGCAGTGCCAGACGCGGGCGGCGGCGTGGCGACGGGGTACGGTGATGGGCTGCCACCGCTGCCCGCGGACGGTGAGGGTACCGGTATTAACTGTGTTTGCAGATTCGCGCATCCGGCCAACGCGAGCGCTGACATAGCGGTCAACCCGCCGAGCGCCTGGCGCCGATCCATGGCCAAAGTCTAGTTCTGCCCGGCGAAGCGTGTCACGATCAGTCCGGACGGCTTTTCAGCGCTTCAGGGTCAGCACCAGCCGCCAGGATGCAGGCGCGGATTGCAGCTTCTGCCAGACCGTATGGACGTTCGGAGCCGTGCAGGAGCGACCCACCGTTGGCCGCATTCATGAGCGCGATGAGTTCGAACGCGAGAAGGCTCGAATCACGAAGCGTGGGCAGGTCATCCGCCGCAAGAAGAACACAACGTTCAACAAAGGCGATCCATTCTTCGTCGATCCTCACCAGGGCGTCACGTACAGGCCCGCTCGATGAGTTAGCACCGACCGCCGTGGCGAGGAAAAAGCATCCGCCGGTGAACGTGCGCCGCCGCGAGTATTCAAGCCAGATGTGGCACAGAGCCCACACGCGCGGAAGTCCTCGTGGCTCGCGAAGGGCAGGTTCGATGACGCTGGCGATGAAGATGTCGCGTGCTGCCGCAACCGCGGCAAGTTGAAGATCACGTTTGGAGCCGAATAGCGAGACCACACCGCTTTTACTTGACTGCACCCGCTCAGCCAGAATCCCGATGGAAAGCCCGTCGAGACCATGGACCGAGGCGAGGTTCACCGCTTCGGTAAGGATCATGCGGCGTGACTCGTCGCCTCGCTGGCGACGGCCGTCGGTGCTTACTGTGGTCACCCTGGCCTCCATTCCCAGTGTATACGAACGTTCGTATTGTTTCCCAGGGTTGGACGGCAATCAGAGTTCGCCCTGGCGGTATTCACGGCGAAAGAGAAGGCGTTGAGAAGTGCACTGGCGTTCAGCGGACGGACTCGGGGCTTAGCGCTCCGTGCTCGTGCGGTGGAAGTTCTGGAACGACCGACTCGCGGTCGGCCCGCGCTGTCCCTGATAACGCGAACTGTATTCGCTTGAACCGTATGGCTTCTCGGCGGGGGATGACAGCCTGAAGAAGCAGAGCTGCCCGATCTTCATCCCCGGCCAGAGCTTGATCGGCAGAGTGGCGACATTGCTCAACTCGAGCGTCACGTGCCCGGTGAAGCCCGGATCGATGAATCCGGCGGTCGAATGAGTGAGCAGGCCGAGCCGACCCAGAGAACTCTTGCCTTCGAGGCGAGCGGCCACGTCATCCGGGAGCGTGATTAGTTCGAAAGTGGATCCGAGAACGAATTCACCCGGGTGGAGGATGAATGGCGCTTCATCGTGCGACTCGACGAGGTGGGTGAGCTCGGGCTGGTCTTCTGCGGGATCGATGAACGGATATTTGTGGTTGTCGAACAGGCGGAAGAAGCGATCGAGGCGCACGTCGATGCTGGAGGGCTGGATCATCGAAAGGTCGAGCGGGTCGAGGCCGACCCTGCCCGCCTCGATTTCCGACTTGATGTCGCGGTCAGAGAGCAGCATGGATTGAGACTAGCCGAGCCCGGCCGTCGCTGGAGAACGACGGCCGGACTCAACCTGATCTATCGGGTGTCAGCTCTCGCGAAGCAGTGCGGCAATTTCTACCGCGTCGCCTTCCGGAATGGTGGAATTGCGGCCGGGCCGAGCGATCATCATGTAAATCAGCCCCGTGACAAGCACGAGGGCCAACCCGATGAGCACGATCCAGTCCGTGAGGAAGTCGCCACTCGTACCTGGCCACGCCAGCAGGAACATGGCAATCACGCCGTAGACGAGCGCGACGACGTTCACGATGAGACCCCATGCGCCGAGGCTGAATGGACCAGCTGGCTTCCAGCCCTTGAACCGCGCCAGAAGCGAGGCGAGGACGACTGACTGGAACGCGTAGTAGATTCCGAGAACCGCGAAGGCCGTGATCTGGTTGAGCAGCCCATCTTCCCCGACGTAGATCAGGAGGCAGATGAGGATCGGCACGACGCAGGCAACGATAAGCGCATTGCGCGGAACCTTCTTCCCCGAAAGCTCTGAAAGCCACTTGTGACCCGGCATCATCCCGTCGCGACCGAACGAGTACAGCAGTCGGCTTCCCGCCGCCTGCAGGCTCAGAACACAGGAGAGGAAGGCGGTGAGCGCCACAACTAGGAAGATCTTCGACCCGACAGTACCGAGTGACGACTCCAGGATGCCCGCGATGGGGTCGGCGTCCTTACCGCTGACGATGGCGGCAAGATCCGGTGCAGCGAGGATATAGCCGAGGAAGGCGACGATGCCCGAAACCCCGCCCACGAGGATGGTCATGATCATCGCGCGAGGGATCGCCCTGGCCGGGTTGGAGACTTCCTCCGCAACTTCACCACACGCTTCGAAGCCGTAGAAGAGGAACAAGCCCGTGAGTGCAGCGCCGATAAAAACGGGTAAGTAGCTTCCGTTGCCCTGGGTGCCGAACGTGTCGAAGAGGACGGAAAAGTCATTCTTCCGCTCGAAAATCATCAGGAAGATCCCGACTCCGAGCACACCGATAAGCTCTGCCGCGAGTCCGATCTTGGCGACTCTGGCGAGACTCTTAGTTCCACTCAGGTTGACGACGAGTGCGACAACGAGGAATGCGACGGCCAGGATGAGCGTGAGCTCTTTCGATGGCGCAAGGTTGAACAGGCTTGCAAGGAAGCCGGTCCCGTACTCGGCAACCGAGGTGACAGTGACGATAACGGCCCAGATGTAGACCCACGCGGCCATCCACGCAAATCGCGCACTCGACAACCGTCGAACCCACGGATAGATGCCGCCGGAGATCGGGTACTGGGAAACCACCTCGCCAAACACCAGCGAGACCAGGAGTTGGCCAGCCCCCACGATCACGAGCCACCAGATCGCCGGGGGACCGCCCGCCGATACCCCAAAGGCAAAAAGGGAGTAGACGCCGACAAGCGGGGAGAGGTACGTGAAGCCAAGAGCGAAGGTGCCCCAGAGCGAGAGCGAGCGATCGAAGTGCCCGTCGTATCCGAGCTTCTTCAGGTGTGCGTCATCCTCCAGAGCTGACGCGCTCGGAGTGGATTCTTTAGCCATGACAACCTTTCAGATTAGACACTCCGTAATGGTGGGACAGCTGCAGCGCCCTGAAAATAAGGTTGCCGCACCCCGCCCTTGGAGTGCGATACTTCACTGTATTGAGCCGTGCCCGCCGGTGTCACCATTTCGAAGCAAACTTTTTGGAGCGTGTTGCCCGCGATGGCGGCTGACGATCACGATCACTCGCCCGCGCGACCAATTTCTGAGTGTCGAGGGCTTGCTAGTATTGCCGTTACTGACTTCCGGGATTGCCGTCTGGTCGGCTGCGCGAGTGTAGTTCAATGGTAGAACTCCAGCTTCCCAAGCTGGTGGTGCGGGTTCGATTCCCGTCACTCGCTCCACTTTTCGATAGGTATTTTTTGTCGTTTCTCAAGACACCTTAGACCTGTCTTAGTGTAAATTAGACCCGAATTAGACATTTTCAGCATACTTAGCTTGGCAACTACGTAGGCACTCATTGACGGGACAGGCCATGGACGGCACTCTAACCATCAGCGGTCCACTCTCCGAGCTCTCACAGATCGCGGCGGACATTGAGGCGCGTTACCCCTCTGGAGTGAGCGCGGGAGTTTCAATTGCTACCTATGGCGGGTGGAACGTCGAGACCATGACGATGCTGCTTCGTCGACTCGCTCCCCGGCAAGCCAGCTTAATGGCCCGAATTGTCGACGGCGACGGCTTTTGTTCTT
>JBDTCD010000078.1:0-6824 GCA_039923755.1 Terrimesophilobacter sp.
GCACACTGGGTCGAAGGCGAGCATGTGCTCGGGAGTGAAATAGCCTTCGACGATGCGCCGATACGGGCCATGTTGAGGAGGGTCGAACCCGTTGGGTACGGCCGGATGCCTCGAGACGGCGCTGGAGTACGTCTCGTGATCACCGATGACGGTTACGACATCCGCGTGCCGGAACACCGACCAACCGAGGTAGTCGCTGTGCGCTACCGGGCAGCGTCCGCGCATGTCATCGTAGGCGGCAATCTGGTCGCCCAGAACGGCCGGGTCGCGTGGATCCCAGTCGTCAGCTGCAGCCACTCGTACTTCCGCAGCTCTCACAGACGAAACAAGAACCGGCCGGACGCATTTTCACGCCGCACGTGAGGCACAGCGGCGCGTCCGCTGTCATGCCCTGCTGCAACTCGAACAGTTCCGCTGTCGAATGCACCGCTGTCGAATGCACGGCTGTCGAATGCTCGGCTGTCGAATGCACCGCGGGAGGCTTTGCTGAGGGCGCCTGGCGTTCCGCGCTCGCAATCTCGGGAGTTACCGTCTGTGGATCTCCACCCACGTCACCCTGCTCCGGGGGCACGGGAGACCCCGGTGTGGCGTCGTAACCTCCCGCATCCAGCTGGGCCGTGCGCTCCGCCGTGGTAAATATCGCCATGCCAGCCCTGGTCTCGTATGGCAGGTGGTCGAGGGCGAGGCGACGGAAGATGTAATCCATGATCGATTGCGCAATCCGAATATCTGCGTCGTCTGTCATTCCGGCCGGCTCGAAGCGAAGGTTTGTGAACTTCTCCACGTAGGTCGTGAGCGGCACACCGTACTGCAAGCCGATGGACACGGCGATCGAGAACGCATCCATGACTCCGGCCAGCGTCGAGCCTTGCTTTCCGAGCCGGAGGAAGATCTCGCCGAGCCCGTTGTCCGGATAGGAACCCGCCGTCAGGTAGCCCTGGGCGCCCGCGACGGTAAACGATGTCGTGACCGAGGGGCGTGACTTCGGAAGGCGCCGCCGGATCGGGGCGGCGTGGCCCGACGTTTCTGCAACAGGTGCGGTCTTCTTCTTGCCATCCGAGAGCGGCTGGCCGACCTTGCAATTGTCGCGGTAGATGGCGAGTGCCTTGAGTCCGAGCTTCCAACCCTGGTAGTACACCTCCTCGACCTCGTCAATCGTGGCCTCTTCGGGCAGGTTCACGGTTTTGGAGATTGCGCCGGAAAGGAACGGTTGCACGGCCGCCATCATGCGCACGTGGCCCATGGGTGCTATCGAACGTCGGCCCATCGCAGTGTCGAAGATGTCGTAGTGGTCAAGCTTCAGACCAGGGGCGTCGACGACGTGGCCATGCTCCGCAACGTATTCGACGATGGCCTCGACTGTCTCCTCCGGGTAACCGAGATGGCGCAGGGATCGTGGGATCGCCTGGTTGACGATTTGCATGGATCCGCCGCCGACGAGCTTCTTGAACTTGACGAGGGTGAAGTCCGGCTCGATGCCGGTGGTGTCGCAGTCCATCATGAAGCCGATGGTGCCGGTGGGGGCGAGCACGCTGGCCTGCGCGTTGCGCCATCCGTTCGCCACACCGAGTTCGATTCCGCGCGTCCACTCGCGTCCCGCGCGATCGTGGATGGCGGCATCCATCGCCGCGATCGGGACCAGTTCGTCGTGTGCTGCTGCGTGCTTGCGCATGACCCGCTCATGGGCGCTCGCGTTGCGCGCAAAGCCAGCGTACGGACCGACGATGCCCGCGAGCTCTGCAGACCTGCGGTAGGAGGCACCCGTCATGAGGGAGGTGATGGCCGCGGCAAGCGCGCGACCTCCCTCCGAGTCGTAGCCGTGGCCGGTCGCCATGAGCAGGGCGCCGAGGTTCGCATAGCCGATGCCGAGCTGGCGATAGTCTCGCGTGTTTTTCGCGATCGGCTCGGTCGGGAAGTCGGCGAAACAGATCGAAATGTCCATCGCCGTAATGATGAGTTCGACCGCGGAGGTGAAGGCGTCGACGTCGAAGGTGTTGTCGTCACGGAGGAACGCCAAGAGGTTCAGTGAGGCGAGGTTGCACGAGGAGTTATCGAGCGACATGTACTCCGAACACGGGTTGGAGCCGTTGATGCGTCCAGACTCGGGGTTCGTGTGCCAGTCGTTGATGGTGTCGTCGTACTGGATGCCAGGGTCAGCACAAGCCCACGCGGCCTCGGAGATCTCACGGAAGAGATCCTTCGCGCGTACGGTCTCAACGACGTGGCCGTCCGCTCGGGCGGTCAGGTCGAATCCTTCGTCCTTCTCCACGGCGCGCATGAAGGTGTCGCTCACGCGCACCGAATTGTTCGCGTTCTGGTACTGCACGGAGGTGATGTCCGAGCCGCCAAGATCCATGTCGAAGCCCGCGTCGCGCAGCACTCGGATCTTTACTTCTTCTTTCTTCTTCGTTTCGACGAATTCACGGATGTCCGGGTGGTCGACGTTGAGAACGACCATTTTTGCGGCGCGGCGGGTAGCGCCACCGGACTTGATAGTGCCGGCGCTGGCATCCGCACCCCGCATGAACGATACCGGGCCGCTCGCGGTGCCGCCGGAGGAGAGCAGTTCGGCCGCGGAGCGAATGCGCGAGAGGTTTACGCCGGAGCCGGAGCCGCCCTTGAAGATCATGCCCTCTTCGCGGTACCAGTTGAGGATCGAGTCCATGGTGTCGTCGACGGAGAGGATGAAGCACGCGCTGACCTGCTGCGGGGACTCGGTCCCGACGTTGAACCACACGGGCGAGTTGAACGAGAACGCCTGGTGCAGGAGCAGCCAGGTGAGGTCATCGCCGAATGCCGCGCCATCTTCTTTGGTGGCAAAGTAGCCGTTTTCGATGCCGGATGCCACGTACTTGTTGACGACACGGTCGATGAGCTGCCTCAAGCTGGATTCGCGCTGTGCAGAACCCGGGGCCCCGCGAAAGTACTTGGTGGTGACGATGGTGGAGGCGTTCGCCGACCAGCTCTTGGGGAACTCCACGCCACTCTGCGAGAAGATCGTCTCGCCGGTCTTCCAGTTGGTCTGCTCAACGTCGCGGCGGTCCCACTCGACCTCGTCGTAGGGGTGGATTCCGTCGGTGCTGAAGCGGCGCTCAATCTGGAGACCAGTTGCTGCACCTGCTTCTGTTGAGTTTTGACCGGCCTGCTGTTCCGTTGTCATCGTTTTGCTCCCCGTGGTCCACAATGGAGCGGTTTTTCGCCGTCCACTCAACCCGCTAGATCTTGCGGTCGTCAAGCCATTCAATCACTACATGTTGGGATTATCGAGTGTACGGGCCGGGTTTAATCGCGGCTTCCTGAATTGATGCAATGAGCGGCCCTTCAGCCCACCCGTCGGTAACGGATATGCGTGGCCAGCGGTGAATGTAGCACTTCGGTTGGCTCAAACCCGAACGATTCGACTCCGTCGAAGAGTCGCTCTCCCGACCCGAGGAGAACAGGGATGATGTCGAGCGTGAGTTCGTCGATGACTCCCGCATCGAGCGCCTGTCGGACAGTGGAAGCACCGCCCGCAATGTGGACACCGTCATCGCCCGCCACCGCACACGCTTGAGTGTAGGCGTCATCGAAACCCCCGGTAACAAAGTGAAAGGTCGTGCCGCCCTCCATCACGATCGACTCGCGGGGGTGATGCGTGAGCACAAACACGGGTGCGTGATACGGAGGCTCAGCGCCCCACCACCCGCGCCAGTCAGCATCCCACTCGCCGCGGATTGGCCCGAACATATTGCGGCCCATGACGTTGGCGCCGCGCCGGCGCATGAGCCAACCGGTCGCGACCTCGTCAGCCTCAGTGGCGCGTTCGTCGCCCCTGTGCCAGCCGTGCAACTCCATTCCGCGGTTCCCAATCGGGTTCTCTAGGTTCTGGTCGGGCCCGGCGATGAAACCGTCGAGCGAGATCGACAGATGGCTGGTGGTGTGGGGCATGGGCGATCCTTGCTGGGTTATTCGATGTTCGGCAATGAATAGACCGCACTCTACGCCTCCCGTATGCACTGAGCGAACACGGTTTTTTCCGTAGCATCCGCCGGGTACACGTGATTCGACGATGAGCAGGACATCATCCTAAATCGTGTAGACGATGCGGCAATTGCCAACACGAACAATTAGGCCGGCACGATGGCTACTGATTGTCACCCGCAGAATCTAGTGTTCTCCCATGGAAACGAATGAACTCTTTCTCGCCTCGGATGCCGCGCTTCGAAGCGTCATCGACCGCATCACGGCAGAAGACTTTGACAAACCCGTTCCCGCCGAATGGACGGCAATCCGTTACCCCACGATCCGCGACATCCTGAAGTCCCATGCCTACGACGAAGCGTGGATTCCTGGCATCCTTGCGGGTGCTTCGGTTGCCGACGGCGACGACTTGCGCGACCGCGATCTTCTCGGTGACGACCCGATTGCCGCCTACGATGCGCTCCATGATGCGGCCACAGCGGCTGTTCGCGCGGGTGTCGATCCGGAGTCGACTTTCCATTTTCAGTATGGCGACTACCCGGCAAAGGAAGGCTTCGCGCACCTGGCCATGTATCGGGCGTTTCAGGCGTGGATGATCGCGAAACACCTCTCCATCCCGTTTCACCTTTCGCCAGAGATCATCGCCGGCATGAATGAGCATGTCGTGCCCGATTCCGAACTGTGGCGTGGCTTCGGGGTTTTTCCTCCTGCTATTGATCCGCCGGCCGATGCGGATGACGAGACGAGGCTGCTGTGCACTCTGGGGTTCTGGATTCCCTAAACGACGCAATGCGCGCCGTTCTGCGCAACGCTGACAACACCGGTCGGCCCACAAGGGCGATGCCAAGTGCGAGCACGACAGCACGGATGAGGTCCCAACCGAGCGAAGTCGCGACGCTGAAGAAGATGAATCGGTGCAGATTATCCACTACCGGCGCACCGGCCAGGAAGCTGAGAGCGGTCCCCGGCCCGAGAGTGAACGGCCAAAATGAGAGGTTCATGAGCTGTCCGTAAAGAAATCCGGATACGGCGGCATAGCCAGCAAGGGTGACAAGCTCAAGTCCACCGCGCATCCGGCGCGGGAGGAGGCCGGCACCCATTCCCATCCAGGAGGCCGCGATCATCTGGAACGGCAGCCACGGGCCGACACCGCCGGTGAGGAGTGCCGAGGCGAAGAGTGTGACCGACCCGAGGGCGAAACCGAAACCTGCGCCGAACACCCTTCCACCGAGGATGATGAACAGGAACACGAACTCCACGCCCGCACTTCCCGCCGACAGCGGACGCAACACGGCGCCAATCGCGGCGAGAACTCCCAGCATGGTCACGGTCTTAGCGTCGATACCACCATCACCGAGGGCGACAAGCGAAATGAGCACGACGCCAAGGAGTACGAACGCGAGGATCACCGGTGCGGCCGCATTCTGGGCAAGAATCGAGCCGCGGCCGATGAGTAGCGGCCAAGTGAAGGCGATGAGGCCGACGAGTGAGGTGAGGGCAAGGGCAACGCCCGTGCGCTTGCCAAGCCGGAGTGTGCCTTCGATGGTCGGTGTCGTCACGACGCGCACGGTTCTGGTGCGCTGGGTCATGATGGCGCCTCCAGCTCTCGCAGCGCCTCGCGCACCTCATCGACGGTGAGGAAGTCCAGTGGCCTGAGGATCCTGGACACCTGAGGCGAGACGCCTGGCGTCGCCGTCAGCACCGCATGTGCTGGTCCGTCGGTGATGATCTCACCGTCAGCGAGAACGACCACGCGGTTCGCCGTGCTGGCCACGAACTCCACGTCGTGGCTGGACAGCAGAACCGCAGTACCGGATGCCGTCAACTCGGCCAATACCGTGCCGAGGCGCCGTTTGGCCGCGTAGTCCAACCCGCGCGTGGGTTCGTCCAGCAAAACTATGCCGGGTGAGCCCGCGAGTTGGATCGCGAGCACGAGCGCCAAACGCTGCCCCTCAGAAAGATCGCGAGGGTGTTGCACTCCGGGCACACCCGGCCAGAGTCGTTCGAGGAGAGCGGATGTCGTCCCCGGGGTTGCGCCCGTCGCATGGTCGGCCTCCGAGCACTCGGCCGCAACAGAATCCAGGTAGAGCAGGTCGGATGGAGAGTGCGGGACGAGGACGATGCGCCGAATCGCCTCGGCGGGTGCGAGCGAGGCCGGATCGATACCCTCCTCTGCGCCGTCGGCAAGACGCACGGTTCCTCCCGACCGTGTACCCGATCCCTGAAGGGCCCACAGTATGGAGGACTTCCCCGAGCCGTTGCGGCCCATGAGCGCGGTGAGTTCGCCGCCGCGAAGGTTGAGGTTCACGCCATCGACGGCGGCCACCCGTCCATACTGGACACTGAGTGCAGCGGCGCGGAGCGCGATCGGTCGCGGGCGTGCGGAAACGACCCGAGTACCAGCGCTGTATTCACGCAGCTGTTCTCGCAACGGGGCCGCAACGCGGCGCGCATCGCGGATAGAGAGCGGTAGCGGCCGCCATCCGGCGAGCCTGCCCAACGCGATGATGGGTGGCGCAACCGGGCTGGTTGCCAGAGTCGCGGCAGGTGGGCCGTACTCGACGCTACCGTCGCCGCGTACGAGCGCTACGGCATCCGCGTACTGGATCACCCGTTCGAGCCGGTGCTCGGCGAGCAGTACCGTCACTCCGAGGTCGTGAACGAGTCGGACGATCGCGGCGAGGACTTCCTCTGCAGCGCTGGGATCCAGCGCCGATGTCGGTTCGTCGAGCACGAGCACTCGAGGCTGCGCGGTGAGCGCTGAACCGATGGCCACGCGCTGTTGCTCGCCAGCCGAAAGCTCCGATAGCGAGCGATGCCGTAATTGGTCGAGGGCGAGCAGGTCGATGACCTCCTCGACGCGC
>JBDTCD010000079.1:0-5203 GCA_039923755.1 Terrimesophilobacter sp.
GGAGGAGTCCCGCATCGGTCACGAGCGCTGCGGCATCCCGGAGCGCATAGGAATAGTGGGTGACCGCAGCCGGGTTCAGGATGACATGCGAACCGGTGTCGACAGCCTCGTGCAGCCACGACATGAGCTCGGCTTCGTCATCCGACTGGCGGAGCTCAAGTTCGGTGCCCTCTGCCGCTGCGATCAGTTGTGTCCGAAGGTCTTCAAGACTCAGTGAACCGTACACCTCGGGTTCTCTCGTGCCGAGGCGTTGGAGGTTCGGTCCGTTGAGGACGAGGATGCGCGTCATGCGAGCAACTCTAACTGCCGACTTCCTGCCAGGCGGCGAAGAGCAGGGATTCGTCGGGTCCGGCGAGGATCGTCGGCCGTGCAACGCCATCGAGGATCACGAATCTCAGCATGTCACCTCGAGCCTTTTTATCCCGTTTCATTACGCTGACGAGGGTATTCCACCGTCCGATCGGGTAGGTCACCGGCAGCCCAATCGATGTCAGGATGCTGCGGTGCCGATCGACAACGTCGTCGCCCAGTCGGCCAGCGAGTCGAGCGAGTTCCGCCGCGAACATCATGCCCACCGAAACGGCTGCACCGTGCCGCCAGTGAAACCTCTCAGCGTATTCAATCGCGTGGCCGAGGGTGTGCCCGTAGTTCAGGATCTCGCGCAACCCGGTGTCGCGGAAGTCCTCACCAACGACCTTAGCTTTTACCCCAATGGACAGTTCGATGAGACGTCGGAACTCCTCTGAGTTGGGATCGGTCGCGGCCGCAACATCCCGTTCGATGATGTCGAGGATCTCCGGTTCAGCAATGAATCCGCACTTCACGATCTCGCCGAATCCGGCAAGTAGTTCCATCCGATCCAGCCCCGAGAGAATGTCGAGATCGGCGATGACCGCCGAGGGTGCATGGAATGCCCCCACGAGGTTTTTGCCCTCGGACGTGTTGATGCCGGTCTTCCCGCCGATGGACGCATCCACCATGCCGAGCACGGTCGTAGGAACCTGGATGAGCGTGACACCACGCAACCAGGTTGCCGCGACGAACCCGGCGAGATCGGTGGCAGCTCCTCCGCCGAATCCGATGATCGCATCGGTGCGCGTGAAGTCGGCTGTACCGAGAATCTGCCAGCAGAACGCGGCAACTTCGACGCGTTTTGCGGCCTCACCGTCCGGAACTTCCGCAAGGAGTACCTCGTATTTCTTCGACAGCTCCTCGCGAAGTTGCCCAGCCAGGGTCGCAAGCGATGGCTGGTGGACAATGAGCACTTTACGAACGGTGGAATCGAGTCGACCGGCGATGCCGCCCAATATCCCGCCGCCCAATATCCCGCGGCCAACCTCGACGTCGTAGGGCTCCACTCCCGTGAAAGTGATGATGGTCATCCGTTCTCCTCCCGCTGCACCCATTCTGCAAGTTCGTGCGCGATCGATGTCACCGTGCGGTTCGAACTGTCGACGATGCGCGTTGCGAGGCGTTCATATAGTGGCGCTCGCTCACCGGCAAGTTGCTTCCACGATTCGATGCCGCCCTTCAGCAGCGGCCGCGTTGCGCCCCGGATTCGCGCACCAACGGCATCGGCGGACACCGTCACAAGAACCACGCGGGCTCCGACCAGATCCGCCTGGGTGTCAACGTCGAGAACGGCTCCGCCCCCGAGCGCGACCACGCACACTTCCGTCAAGGCCCTGGCCACCTCGGCACGCTCTGCAGCCCTGAACCATTCCTCGCCGTGTTGGGCGAATATCCCTGAGATCGATCCGTGTTTCGCCACGATCCGACGGTCCGTGTCGACGAACGGAACCCGCAGCAACTTAGCCACCGTCCTGCCGAGCGCGCTTTTGCCCGCCCCCGGCGGACCGATGACGACCAACAGAGGTCGAGATTGGTTCATTCCGGGTGAGACTGACGCTGGCCCGAGCCATAGCGGGTTGACGTGAGATTGGCGGGAATCGCCAAGAGGTAACTGTTCAGGTTCCTGCGTGTTTCGGCAATCGAATCCCCACCGAACTTCTCCATGATCGAATTCGCCAGCACCAACGCGACCATAGCTTCGGCCACCACGCCGGCGGCGGGAACCGCGCACACGTCAGAGCGCTGGTGGTGAGCTTCGGCGACACCGCCGGTGGCAATATCGACCGTGCGCAGGGCGCGGGGCACAGTGGAAATTGGTTTCATGGCAGCGCTGACCCTCAGGACGGTTCCCGTGCTCATGCCCCCTTCCGTCCCGCCAGCGCGGTCGGTCGTGCGGGTGATGCCGGATTCGGAGGCAAAAAGCTCGTCGTGGGCCTGCGAACCCCGCCTGGTTGCAGTCGCGAATCCGTCACCGACTTCCACCGCCTTAATCGCCTGGATGCCCATGAGCGCTGCAGCAAGCTGGGAGTCCAGCCGACGGTCCCAATGAGCGTATGAACCCAACCCTGGTGGAAGTCCATACGCCAAAACTTCGACCACTCCACCGAGAGTGTCTCCGTCCTTTTGTGCGGAATCCACCTCCGCCACCATGCGCACGCTCGTCTCGGGATCCGCGCATCTCAGTAGATCGTCATCGAGACGCTCCACGTCATCGGGTTCTGGCAACCGAGTTCCCTCCGGCACTCTGACGGTACCGATCGAGACGGTGTGGCTGACTAGCCGAATGCCCAGTTCCATCAGAAATGCTCTCGCAATCGCGCCGAGAGCCACTCTCGCGGCAGTTTCGCGTGCACTTGCTCTTTCGAGCACGTTCCGCGCCTCATCGAAGCCGTACTTCTGCATTCCGACGAGGTCCGCGTGGCCGGGCCGCGGCCGAGTCAGTGGCGCGCCGCGACCCTTGGGTAACGTTGAGACGTCTACCGGCTCAGGGCTCATCACCTCAACCCAACGCGGCCACTCGGTGTTGCCAATTCGAATGGCGATTGGGCTGCCCATGGTGAGCCCGAAGCGAACTCCCGCCGAGAGGGTGAGCTCGTCCTCTTCGAACTTCTGGCGCGCCCCGCGGCCGTACCCGAGCTTGCGGCGGGCTAGATCCTCACGGATTCCCGCGAGGCTCACCGGGACGCCAGCAGGCATTCCCTCGATAATGGCCACAAGTTCCGGACCATGTGATTCACCCGCAGTCAGCCATCGAAGCATGCAGCCATCCTCCCATGATCCAAGCTTCCCAAAATCACCTGGTTGCAGGCTTAGCCCGCGCCGAATGCGGCTGCCCGCATGGCTTCGAGCACGCCGGCCTCCGTGGGAAGTTCGAGCTCTTGGTGCCCTCCCACAAATATCCGAACCTGGGCTAGCGCCTGGTAAAGAAGCATTCCCATGCCGTTATTGACGATTGCGCCCTCCGCCTCCAGCCAGTGACGCGCGACCGCAGTTGGCCACGGGTCATAGGCAATATCGACGAGCGGCACCTCCGCACGGAGGCGGTAGGGGAAATTGGCGGAGAGCGTTGCGGCGCCGGGAAGTGTGCTGATGACGGCATCCACCGTCCCTACATGACGAACTTCGCTGACGACATCGACACCCAAGCCAATTCGCTCTGCCACAGTACTGACTTCGGCAGCGCGGCCGGGAGATCTCGCCCACACCGTCGCGTGGTGTGCGCCGAGTCGCTTCAGGGCGACAACGATCGAACACGCGGTCGCGCCGGCACCGAGGATGAGAGCCGTCGTGAGCCGCTCTGGCATCGCTTCCGACAGCATCCGTTCCGCGCCGTAGACGTCGGTATTGAATCCGCTGAGGCGCCCTCCGGCGACCACGACGGTATTAGCTGAACCCACGACGTCGACCAGGTCATCGCGGGTTTCGAGGTGGCGGATGATTTCTCTTTTCAGAGGCATCGTCAGGGACAAACCGCGCCATGAGGCGTCGAGCCTCTTGAGGAACTGCGCAAGTCCGTCCGCGTCGACCTCAATCGCCTCGTAGTTCCATGGGATGCCGAGAACCTGGTAGGCCGCTGCATGCAGGGCGGGAGATTTCGAGTGTGAAATGGGTGAGCCGAGAACTGCAAGTCGGCGGACATGCTCAGCCACAGTTGGGGCTCTGCGATGCCCGGCACCAAGCCTGCAACTGGTTGACGGCGGCATTGTGCTGCGCCAATGTCACCGAGAAGACTGTCTCACCGGTGTCAAGGTTGACCGAAACGAAATAGAACCATGGGCCAGCCACCGGATGCAAAGCCGCATCGATCGCAAGATCACCAGCGGCACCGATCGGACCGATCGGCAATCCAGGATTCGCATAGGTGTTGTATTTGTTCGACTTATCCGCGCGTTCTGCAGAGGTGGTCCAGACGGTGTGGGTTCTTCCCGTGCCGTACGCAACTGTCGCGTCGGACTCGAGGTGCCACCCGTCAGTCAAGCGGTTCGTGAACACTCTGGATACTTTGTAGAAGTCTTTCGAGTCCCGGCCAGCTTCACGTTGAATGATGGAGGCGAGTGTGAGCACGCGAAGTCGATCGGCGGGGGCGACGCCTGCAGCATCAAGCGACGTGAAAGTACGGTTGACCAATGTTGTCAGGACGCTGCGAGCATTCACGCTCGGATCGAATTTGTATGTCGCGGGGAACAGATATCCCTCAAGGCTCGGCGCATCTTTGGCTACCCCGTAGGCGGTGGGATCCTTGGCGGCAGCGACGAAGTCTGCCACCGAAATGCCCGTCGCCGTGCTCAGGATCTGGAACACCTGATCGATGCTCTTGCCTTCGGGAATCAGGGCGGTACGTTCCACCCGGCTCGCCGGATTCTGGAGGGCCGTCAAAGCGGCGACGGAACTCATCTTCTCGGACAACACGTAGTAGCCGGGAAAGAATTCCACCGAAGGTTTCTGCTTCAACAGGAGTCGATAGAACGTGTCGAAGTTCTTGATCACTCCGGCGTCGAGAAGGGAGTTGGTCACGTCGACGCCGGTGTCGCCACTGGCGATCACAATGGTCGCTTTCCCTGAGCCTTGCCCGACATAGTCGGGAGCGGGAAGTTCCCACCCGAGAGCTTTGCGTACCTGAGGTTCGTAATTCGCCCACACGTAACCCGCACCTCCACCGGCAAGCCCGAGAATCACCACAACGGCGATAACCCAGCCGATCCAGCGACGACGCGGGCGAGAAGGATCATGGCGCGAAGGATCATGGCGCGAAGGATTTGGGCGCGAAGATCTTGGGCGCAGCCGCCGTGAGGTCTCGGCGTCTCTGGCTGCACGCCTCGATTGCGGGGCAGGTGGCGCACCGTCGGCGGGC
>JBDTCD010000080.1:0-21825 GCA_039923755.1 Terrimesophilobacter sp.
CGCACCGGCCGGATTGCGCTGCCGTCCTTCTGGGCCAAGCGTGCGCGGAGGCTTCTTCCGGCTGCGATCACGGTGCTCGTGTTCTGTTCCTTGGCCGTGCTCCTCCTGCTACCCCTATCGAGCCTCGTGTCTGAGGCGAGGGAAATTCTCGCGAGTACGTTCTACGTCGAGAATTGGCAACTCGCGCTCGGTTCTGTCGACTACCTCGCTTCACATGATGCAACGACGGTGCAGCACTATTGGTCGCTCTCCCTCGAGGAGCAGTTTTACATCGTCTGGCCTCTGCTCCTGCTCGGCGCCACCTGGCTCAGTGTGAAGTTCTTCGCGGCGAAGCGCTGGTTGCCCATGATCGGCGTCGTCGTTCTCGTGAGTGTCGCCTCGCTGGCCGCGTCCGTGCTCTACACCGCGTCGAACCCGGCCGAGGCGTACTTCGTCACGTGGACGAGGTTCTGGGAATTCGGTGCCGGCGCAGTACTCGCGCTGCTGCCAAGGTTCCGGCCAACGGGCGCATGGTGGCCCAACATCATCGGCTATGCGGGCCTCGCGATGATTCTCGGGGCGGGATGGTTCTTCGACCGGGACACTCCATTCCCCGGCTACACGGCACTCCTTCCGGTGATCGGCACGGCAATGGTCATCACCACCGATCGCGCAAAGCACTGGTGGGATGTCGGGAGAGTTCTAGGCGGCCCACCCCAGCGTTTCATCGGGGATATCTCGTACTCGCTTTACCTGTGGCACTGGCCGCTCATTATCATTGCGCCGTACATTCCCGGATGGGGACTCTCCGGCCTCAATCGCGTCGCGCTCGTCGCGGTGTGCTTTCTTCTTGCTTGGCTTACGAAGAAGTACATTGAGGACCCCGTGAGAACCTGGAAGTTCTTCACGATGCGAAAACCACGGGTTACCTACGCGGGAGTTATCGCGCTTATGGCGATCTCGAGTCTGTTCATTGGCGTCGCCTGGTTCGTCAACCACCCGCGGTACGAGGCGGCTGCAGCCCAGTTGCAGCAGATCCAGGACAATCCTCCTGAATGCTTCGGGGCGCTCGCCGGACCAGACTGCCAGAATCCGGAGCTGGCGAACGCAATAATCCCGAGCCCCGGTTTCGGGAACGCGGATGCCCCAGGCCACACCGAGTGCTTTGTGCAACTGAACGAGTCGGCGGTGAAGTCCTGCCATTTCGGGTCCTCCGACGCATCAGCACCGAGGGTGGCATTGATCGGTGACAGTCACGCCTACCAATACATTGAAACGCTCATCGCCCTCGCCGACGAGCGCGGCTGGTCGCTCACGACCTACCTGAAGGGCGCGTGCCCGTGGACGACAGCGCCGGTGAGCGGACCGAGTCCGGCGTTCACGGCATCCTGCGAGCAGTGGCGAACGAATCTGGCGAACACGCTTGCTTCTGCACGGAAGTACGACGTGGTGTTCACGGCGGCGCTCGCTCACACCCCGTACACGGTGAGTGCATCCGACCGGGATAATGCGCTTCGCGACGGCTTCATTACAGCGTGGAAGCAGGCGGCGGGCGCCGCGATCGTGACGATCGTCGACAACCCCGACTTCGAGGAAGACCCGAACAAGTGCTTGCGAAACTCACCGGCATCTTCGTGTACTGAACGGCGATCGAACGTGCTGGATGCGGTCGATCCGCTTGCCCTCGCGGGCGCGGAGGCTGGGGCCACCGTGCTCAACTTCACTGACAAGTACTGCAACGACAAGGTGTGCTTCAGTGTCATTGGCGGCGCGAACGTGTATCGCGACCAGGATCACCTCACCCGCACGTTCGCTCTCACACTCGGCCCGGTGATCGGCGACGCGATCGCGGCGAAGCTTCCTTAGCGCCGGCCCTTCGCCTCCGCCATCAGGCTAATGCCGGGATGACCTCTCGTTCAAACAGTTCTATCCCGCTGCGGTCGTATGCGGCTTCGGGGAAGTAATGGATGGCGTAGCCGAGCCCGATGGTCGCGAGGTTTTGAAGCCGCTCGGCGACCTGATCGGTGGTGCCGACGCCAGGCGAGTTCGTGTAGTCGGCCATGAATGCTGCTGTTTGCTTCTCGCCGAGGTACGGGGTAACTCTGGCTTCGACGGCCGCCAATCGATCGCGAACTTCCCGTTCGGTGCTGCCCACTACCGTCATGAAGTTCGTGCTGCGAACAATGTGGTCGAAGTCGGTGCCGGCGTTGGCGCAGTGATCACGCAGCAGATCGCTCTTCTGCGCGAAAACATCCGCGTTGCCGCCGGCAAAGTTCGTGTAATCCGCGTATTGCGCGGCGATGCGCAGGGTGACTTTCTCGCCACCACCCGCAATCCAGAGCGGGATGCCGCCCTCCTGAAGAGGAAGAGGCCGGACGATTGCTCCGTCCACCTGGTAGTGCGCACCATCGAGCGTGGCCGACCCCGTTTCCCAGGCTTGCTTCATGATCTGTACGCCCTCGTCGAGGCGGGCCAGCCGCTCGCCGGCGGAAGGGAATCCGTAGCCGTACGCTCGCCATTCGTGCTCGTACCAGCCTCCGCCGATGCCCATCTCCACGCGTCCACCGGAGATCACGTCGATGGTCGCGGCAACCTTTGCGAGGTAGGTCGGATTGCGGTAACTCATACACGTGCACATCTGGCCAAGGCGCACGCGCGTCGTCGTCGCACCAAATGCGGCCATGAGGGACCACGCTTCATGTGTAGCCTCCTCGGTCGGGACGAGAACCGTGTGAAAGTGGTCGTAAACCCAGATTGACTCCCACGGTCCGGCGTCGGCGTGGGCAGCAAGCCCGCTCATCGCTGACCACTGTTCTGCCGGATCGATGCCGACCAGGTCGTGCCGCCAGCCTTGGGGGACGAACATTCCGAATCTCATGCCCCCAGCCTAGATCCGCCTCCCGATCGCAAATTGCCACCGACTCGGGTCATTGTGCTAGTTGTGTCAGGTCAGTACCCGCAAATTGACCCGAGTCATCGGAGTGCGCGTGCGGAGGGGCGTGGGGGGGGGCGGGGTACGGCCGAGATGCGGGCGTCAGGCGGCGAGTTCATGGGAGATGGCGGCGACGAAAGCGTCGATGTCGGCTTCAGTCGTGTCGAATGAACACATCCAGCGCACCTCGCCGGTCGCCGGATTCCAGTCGTAAAACCGGAACGACTCGCGGAGTCGATCGGCAACCCCGGGTGGAAGGACGGCGAAGACGGCGTTCGACTCGGTCGCCTGCGAGAAGGAGAGACCCGTGATCGACCCGTCCTCGATGCGATCCTCGAGGGAGCGACGAAGATGCCCTGCCATCGCGTTCGCGTGGCTCGCCGACTTCAGCCAGAGGTCGTCGTCGAACAGGGCGAGGAACTGCGCAGAAATAAAGCGCATCTTGGAGGCGAGCTGCATGTTCAGTTTTCGCAGGAACAGCAGGCCGGGGGCGGCATCCGGGTTGAGCGCAACGATCGCTTCGCCGTAGAGCATTCCATTCTTCGTCCCGCCGAAGCTCAGCACGTCGACGCCGGCGTCCGTCGTGAATTCGCGAAGGGGGGTACCGAGTGCAGCGGCAGCGTTCGAGATCCGAGCACCATCCATGTGCACCGTCATCCCCTTGGCGTGCACATGGTCGGTGATCGTGCGGATCTCGTCAATCGTGTACAGCGTGCCGAGTTCTGTGGTCTGGGTGATACTCACGGCGAGGGGTTGCGCCCGGTGCTCATCGCCCCATCCCCACGCTTCCCGATCGATGAGTTCGGGGGTGAGCTTGCCATCCCGGGTCTCCACGGTGAGGATCTTGAGTCCGCTCACACGCTCGGGGGCACCGTTCTCATCGGTGTGGATGTGTGCTGTCTTCGAGGCGACAACGGCGCCCCACCGCGGCAGCATCGCGGTGAGGGCGGTCACGTTCGCGCCGGTCCCGTTGAACACCGGGAATACCTCGGCCTGGTCGCCGAAGTGGTGCTTCATGACCTCCTGGAGATGCTCGGTGTAGACATCCTCCCCATAGGAAATCTGGTGTCCTTCGTTGGCATCGGACAGCGCCTGAAGGATCTCGGGATGTGCCCCAGCGTAGTTGTCGCTGGCAAAGCCGCGGAGTTCTGAGTCATGAAGTCGAGTCACCGACCCATTCTCTCACCGAGGAGGGAAGGATCAGCCGCGCAGGGCTTCCCTGAACTTGACGCGGGCACCTGTGCGGAGCAAGGCGTTCGAGTAGATGCGGGATCCGACCACGATCACGACGGACGTCGTCACCAACAGGATTGCGAGCGAGAGAAGAGGTTCCCACCACGCCGCCTGCCCGAGGAACACGCGCATGGGCATTCCGACCGGTGCCGAGAACGGCACGTACGACATGATCGCAAGGACGAGCGGGTTGTCGTTGAACGCGATGACGAGGATGTAAGGGAGCATGACGAGGATCATGACCGGCGACGTTGCGCTTCCGACATCCTCCTGGCGGGAGACGAGCGAGGCCGTGGCGGCGTAGAGCGCCGCGATCATGACGAAGCCGAAAACGAAAAAGACGACGAACCACGCAATGGACGGCCCGAAGCTCGCGAGCAGCCCAGATTGGCCGGTGACCGACAGCCCGACCGCGGCCAATGCGGCGATCAGCACGATCTGCACGAACGCGAGGATACTGTTGCCGATCACTTTGCCCGCCATGAGCGCACGCACCGAGATCGTGGACATCAGGATCTCGACGATTCGGGTCTGTTTCTCTTCCACGACGCTTTGCGCAATCGTGGTGCCGAACGTCATCGCGGACATGAAGAACACGATCCCGAAAGCGATCGCGGCGAAATAGGCGAGCAGGGGATTGATCGCGTTCGGGTTGAGCAGTTCGACCTCTGGTGACGTGCTGAGTTGCGAAATGAGCAACTCGGGAACAGAACTGAGTGCGATCACCGCGATTCCGGAAACGGATGTCGCCGACGGCACGATTGCCGCCTTCACCCTGCCGTCGCGCACGAGCGATTCCGCGGCAGCGACGGAGTCCACTGACGTGACCTTGAGAGTCGGCAACTTCTCTGCGACCGCAATGGCCGATCCCATGGCAGCGACCTCCATCTTTGAGGTGCTGGCACCCAGAAGTCCGCCGACGAGTATCGAACCAAGCACAGCGAGCATGAGAATGCCCGTCGAGATGAGGAAGGCTTTGCTGCGCAACTTCATGATGATCTCGCGCGTTGCGACGAGTCTCGCCCCCTGAAGGAACGTGGGGGTCCTGGAGTCGGTCACTGGATCACCTCTCGAAAGAGCTGGGCAAGGGAGGGTTCCAGCGGGGTGAAGCGAAACACCGGTCCCCGCGAAATTGCGTGCGCCAAAACCGCTTGCGCGGCATCCGCAGATTCGGCAGTAAACACGACATGCCCTCCGTCGATGGTCACGACGGTGATGCCTGGTTGCTGCCGTACCCACTCCGTCGACCCGGGAACCACAAGGTCATACTGTGAGCCGCCATACTCTGTCCGCAGACGATCGGTAGATCCGAAAGCCCGAATCGTTCCCTCGGCGATCACGACAAGGTCATCGCACAACCGTTCGACGATGTCGAGTTGGTGGGAGGAGAACAGCACAGGAACCCCCCGCGCTGCACGATCCTTGAGGACGCCCTGGACTGCCTCAACGGCGATCGGGTCCAGGCCGGAGAAGGGTTCATCCAGCACGAGGACGTCGGGGTCGTGCACGAGGGCGGCGGCGATCTGCGCGCGCTGCTGGTTTCCGAGAGAAAGGCTCTCGACGCTCGTGTTTGCTCGCTCTTCCAGTCCCAAACGTTCAAGCAGGACCATGGTGTTGCGCCGGGCCGCCGCAGGACTCAATCCGTGAAGTCGGGCGAGATAGATGATCTGCTCCGCGACTTTCATCTTCGGATACAGGCCCCGCTCCTCCGGCATGTAACCGAAACGGCGACGGCTGGCCGCATCGAGGGCACGGCCATCCAGGGTCACCTCACCCGATTCCGCGGAGAGCACCCCGAGGATGATGCGCATGGTCGTCGTTTTTCCCGCACCGTTTGCGCCAACGAAACCCGTCATCCGGCCCCCGGATACGGTGAAGGAGACATCGGTGAGCGCTCGCTTGGAGCCGAAGGAGCGATTGATCCGGTCTACCTGAAGCACTCGACTACCCTATTCCCGTCGCGAGACCGCAGAATCCGCTCTACAGTCACTCGGGTGCAGCGGAAACTGCGGTTTCGCGAGACGGGTCAGTCTTTGCCAGTGATGCCTGCCGTCGATTCGATGACCGCGGTCATTTTGCGGGAGAGCGCTTCGTAAAACATCGACAGCGGGAACTCGTCGTCCATGACCGCGTTGGTCATGTCCTTCGGCAGGCCATCGAGTGGCAGGTCGCGCTTGGCCCACCTCGATGCAGGATGCGGCGTGACCGTCGAGGACACCAGGTCGTATGCGGCAAGCCAGTGCGCGACCTTCGGTCGGTCGATCGAACGCCAGTACAGGTCCCCGATTGCCTCGCCGAGAGCGTTCACGACATCCGGCACGTCATCCCAGTCGATGCTGAGCGTCGTGTCTGTCCAGTGCAGAACATGGTGTTGGTGCATCCACGCGAACAGCAGCTGCCCGCCCAGGCCGTCGTAGTTGCGCACTCGGCTGCCGGTGAGCGCGAACCGAAAGATGCGGTCGAAGATCACCGTGTACTGCACTAACTGTGCGTGCTTTCGCGTCACCGCATCTGTGTCGTCCGCACGCACGAGCTTCACGCTCTCGCGGAACGCCGTGAGGTCGCAGCGCAGTTCCTCCAACGAGTAGAGGAAGTACGGCATCCGCTGCTTAATCATGAACGGATCAAACGGCAGGTCCCCACGCATGTGCGTGCGGTCGTGGATGAGGTCCCACATTACGAAGGTCTCCTCCGTGATGTGCTGGTTCTCAAGGAGCTCCTTCGCGTCGGCGGGAAGCTTCAGGCCGGTAATCTCGGCCGCAGCCTTAACGACGCGGCGAAAGCGTGCCGCTTCCCGGTCGGCGAAGATCGCACCCCACGTGAACTTTGGAGTTTCGCGAACGGAGACCGTTTCCGGGAACAGCACAGCGGCGTTGGTGTCGTATCCGGCGGTGAAGTCCAGGAACCTGATCGGGACGAAGAGTTTGTTTGAGTACTCCCCTGCCTCCAGTTCCGCGACGAACTCCGGCCAGATAACCTCGATCAGCACAGCCTCAACGAGTCGATCACTGCTGCCGTTCTGCGTGTACATCGGGAAGACCACGAGGTGGCGAAGACCATCGACCCGATTGTGCTCGGGGCGGAAGGCGACGAGCGAGTCAAGAAAGTCCGGTACGCCGAAGCCCTCCTTTGCCCAACGCTCGAAGTCGGCAACCAGCGCAGTGAGGTATTCCTCGTCGTAAGGGAACTGCGGCGCGAGCTCGTTGATGAACTGGGTGATCTCGGTGACAAGTTTGCGGGCCTCCGCGTGATCGGAAGGCTTCGGGATACTGCCGTCCTGTACCTGGAGTGGTCGGATCCGCGTCACCGCCGCCTTGAGGCCGAGCCACGAGGCGCCATCTTCGACGACCTCGGGTTCCCCAATGATGGACTTCTCGTCTGTGAGCTGTGACATGGTTCAACCTCCTGCCGTCGTGGGTGCGAATGTTCCGTTACCTCAAGGTTAATGGACCTGTCGTGGCGTTTGGTTGTGAGATCGTGCGGAAAGCTGCACGCGAGGACCGCTCCGTGACGGCTTTACGGCGTGCTATTCGGCGTCGGTGGGAATCTGGATGCTTTCGATTGCCGTCATCGCCGAATGAGCAAGTTCGACATCCCGCGCACGTACCGCGTCGATAAGCAAGGACTGTGCGCTTCCGAGTGCGGCGAAGTCAATGTAGTCAGGCAAGTGGAGGCTACCGAGTCGCACGATGTGCACAACGGAAGTGATGGCGCGGCGGAGCGATTCGTTGCGCGACAGGGAGACGAGGCGGCTGAAGAAGGAGAAGTTCGTCGTGGCGATGTCCTGCATGTGCAGCCCCTCGACTGCCTGCACGTAATCGCGATGGTCGTTGATCATCGCATCGAGTACGGCGGATGTGGCAAGCGGAATTGTCTCGTCGAGGAGTGCCCCGAACAACGCCCTCCAGACGATTGTCGCTGCGGCGGTCTCGCGTGGACTCACCACGGCTACCCGGGTGAAACGGCTAGCCGACGCTTCGACGACTCCGATCTCCCGCAGTCGTTGGAGAGCCTCTCGCACGGGAGTGCGCGAAACTCCGAACTCTTCGGCGAGCCTGGTGTCGCTGATGCGCTCACCTGGAAGGAGCCGACCTTCATGGATCGACTCGAGAACGCGTTCGAAGACTGTGGTGACGATCTTGCTCGTTGCGATCCCGGCATCGAACTTCGCATGGAGCGGGGGGCGCGATTGAACAAACTCTGGCACCCATGTCATATTACGGAAGGAATGTTCATAATTTCAGAAGATCATCGGTCTGTCGAGATCATCGGTGTCGCCAGTGCTCAGATCGACGCTCACGGGGACGTGATCGCTCGGCGCATCGCCCTTGCGCTCGCCTCGATGGATGCGGGCATCCGTGACGAGATCGGCGAACGCCGATGAGCCGAGTATGAAGTCGATGCGCATGCCTTCGTTGCGGGGAAACCGCAATTGCTTGTAATCCCAGAAGGTGTAGCCCTCCGGAACGCGGGGACGGACGACATCGGTCAGACCTGCATCGAGAAAGCTTGCGAATGCGGAGCGTTCTGGTGGAGAGATGTGCGTGGAGACCCCGGGCAGAAAGCTCGGGTCACCCATGTCGTCGTCGGTGGGGGCGACATTCCAGTCGCCCATGAGGGCGAGAGGTTCAGCGGGGTGGGCCGACATCCAGCGCCGAGCTTCCTCATTGAGTCGAGCGAGCCACTCCAGTTTGTAGGTGAAGTGCGGATCATCAAGCGCCCGCCCGTTCGGCACGTAGAGGCTCCATAGCCGGATGCCGTCGACTGTCACGCCGAGCGCCCGAGCCTCGAGTGGTTGATTCGGACCCTCCGAACCTTTGAGGAAGCCCGGCTGCCCGGCAAAGCTCGTCTCGACATCCGTCATCGGCAACCGGCTCGCAAAGGCGACGCCGTTCCACTGGTTGAGGCCGTGGGCGATGACGTCGTAACCGGCAGCCTCGAACTCATCCATCGGGAACTGTTCAGGCTTGCACTTGATCTCTTGCATGCCAAGGACGTCAACATCCTCGCGTACCAGCCAGTCCACGACTCGACCAGCTCGTGCTCGGATCGAGTTCACATTCCAGGTGGCAACGCGCATGCATCAACGGTACCGGGTGCGGTGCACACCTCCCCTTAATGATGAATAGAGTTGACTGCGTGACCGACGCCCGCCGCCAGCTCATCGACTTTATCGTGTCGGATGCGGTGTTCCACGGCGACTTCACCCTTGCGAGCGGATTGAGGGCACGTTTCTACGTCGACCTGAGGAAGGTGAGCCTGGACCACCGGGTTGCTCCGCTCATCGGCGCCGTGATGCTGGACCTGATTGCCGATATTCCGAACGTCGCTGCAGTGGGCGGGATGACGATGGGGGCAGATCCGATCGCGGCGGCGATCCTTCATCAGGGCGCCGCACGTGGGTTCAGCTATGACGCTTTCGTCGTGCGCAAAGAGCCGAAAGACCACGGTCGCGGACGCCAGGTCGAAGGCCCCGACCTTGCCGGTAAACGCGTCATCGTTGTTGAGGACACGTCCACGACGGGAGGGTCGCCGCTGGCCGCGATCGCCGCCCTCGAGAAGGTCGGTGCTGTGATTGCCGCTGTCGCCGTCGTTGTCGATCGCGATACGGGCGCGAAGGAGAAGATCGAGGCAGCCGGATACCCGTACCTCGCCGCCCTCGGGCTCTCTGACCTTGGGTTGGACTCATGAACGATGAGCGCGACTCGAAGTCCAGCGGCACGCCCGCGGACGATGACGGGCTCGATGCCTGGCTCGCCGCGAACTTTCCGCCGAAGCCCCATGAGCCCGTTGCACCTCAGGTTCCAGCTGTACCTGAACCGCTAGCACCCACAGCGCCCGCACCCACAGCGCCCGCGGATCCTGCCGCGCTGGCACCGCCTCTGCAACCCGAAAATCCAGTGTGGCCACCCGCGCCACCCGTGTCCAATACCGAACCCCCGGTGTTTCCCCCGATGGCGGAGGAACTCGGCGGCCTTCCGCCAGCCCCAGAGTTTCCCCCGCCCCCGACCGAGGCATTCGTTGATGTCGGCGGGGCATCGGGTATCGATTCGCTGTTCGGTGAGACGAAATTCCGTGACTATGAGGAGGATCCCGGCCCGTCACAGAGTCCTTTCGTGCGGAGCGCAGCATCGGAGTCTGGCCCGGAGGCCGTGGTCCAGGATCGCGAGGCAATTTCGTCAACGCAGAAGGCGTTGATCTGGATTGCGGGCTCGCTGGTCGCAGTCCTCGCGCTCCTGGCACTGTTCATTCTCGGTACGAAGCTTCCAGCCCTGCTCGGGCCGGCGCCCGCAGTCATTGCCACGCCGTCCGTGACGCCAACCCCAACACCTACCGCGCTTCCCCTCGGGCCGGTTGACCCTGGGTTGCACCGTTGGAACCAATTGTTGGGCGGCGAGTGTATCGATCCATATGTGGGCCCATGGGAGAACGAGTACACCGTCGTTGACTGCAGCGCCCCGCATCCGGCTCAACTCGTCACGCGCGGAACGTTCAGTTCCGATACTGCTGGCGTGACGGGCTATCCGGGGATGGATGCCCTCCAATCGCAGGTCAACCTTCTGTGTACGTCTCCGAGGGTCGTGGACTACGCGAAGGCCAAGGTGTATAGCGATATCCAGTTCCAGGCCAGCTTCGCGGTGTCGGCGGATGAATGGAATGCTGGCAATCACGACTACTACTGTTTCCTGTCGCGGTCGACCGGCGGATCGCTGACCGGTAGCGTTGCCGTACCTCAGGTGGCTCCTACGCCGACCCCGGCCCCCAGCCCCTAACGCAGCGGCAAGCCCCTCAGGGCGGCGGCGGCAAGTTCGATGGCTTCGGCCGTGGGCATTCCAAGCTGCCGGATGCGCGCGGCATACTCCGCAGCAGCCTCCTGCGCTTTCCGCTCAGTCGGGTCGCCGCGGCTCGACACGAACGATCCGTGCCGACCGCGAGTCTCGATGACACCGTCGCTCTCCAGCTCGCGATAGGTGCGTGCCACGGTGTTGGGAGCGAGACCCAGGTCTTCGGCGAGACGCCGCACGGTAGGCAACCGCGTTCCAGGCACGAGCTCACCGCTCGCCACGAGGTCGCGGAATTGCACTCGCAACTGCTCGAATGGCGGCACGGCCGACTTCGGGTCAACAGTAAGGATCATGAGCGCGATTCCGTGTGTCCAGCTTCTAAATCGTAGCTCGTCTTGACGACGACGTGGTCGGTTGCATATGCAGGCCACAGTCGGAACAGAAAATATCGCTCGAGTTTGGATGCCAAAGATGCAATTTCCATGAAGAACCACCCGGCGAAAGCAATCCACCAAGCGATAGTGAGCGGGACCAACAGGCCATTGTTGGCCCCGCCGTCAAGCGGAACGTCAGGCATCCTCTGCCGAGTACACGCGGGTGCCGCCAACGAAGGTCTGCAGCACTCGAGCTTCGCCGATCTCCTCGGCCGGGTGAGTGAACGGGTCGCGATCGAGTACGACCAGGTCGGCCAGTTTGCCCGCGGCGATCGTGCCGCAGTCATCGAGGTGATTCACGTATGCCGAGCCAGCTGTGTAGGCGGTGATCGAGGTGCCGAGGTCGATGGCCTGTTCGGGGAGGAACATCTCGTAATCACCCTCGGAATGTGCAGGCGCCGATTTCCGGTTGACCGCAACATGGATTGCAGCGAGCGGGTCGGGCGTGCTCACGGACCAGTCGCTACCGGCAGCGAGAGTGGCGCCACTCCGCAGCAGGTCGCCGAACGGATACTGCCATGAGCTGCGCGGTTCGCCAAGGAACGGCAGTGTGAGTTCCACCATCTGGGGTTCGAGCGCCGCCCAGAGCGACTGCATGTTCGCGGTGACGCCCAGCTCGCGGAACCGGTGAATGTCCTCCGGGTGCACGACCTGAATGTGCGCGATGTGGTGGCGGTGGTCATTGCGGCCGTTGGCGGCGATCGCCAATTCGATCGCGTCGAGGCTTTCGCGCACGGCGCGGTCCCCGATCGCATGGAAATGCAGCTGGAAGCCGAGAGCATCCAGCGCGGGCGCGGCTTCGGCCAATACCTCCGGCGGCACGAAGGAGATTCCATCATTGATCGTCGGATGTCCGTGCCCGTCCAGGTATGGATCGATCATCGCGGCGGTGAAGTTCTCCGCCACGCCATCCTGCATGATCTTGATGCTCGTTGCCCGGAAGCCACCATGGCTGTATGCGTCGCGCTTAGCGACGAGATCCGGGATCTGCTCCACTCCACGTGTTCGATCCCACCAGATCGCGCCGACGACCCGGCCGGTGAGCAACCCCTGCTCGCTCGTCGTGCGGTACGCAGGGCCGGCATCGCCTGCATCCCCATAGAAACCGATGATGGCGTCCTGCCACCCGGTGACGCCGAAAGAGTGGAGGTAGGACTGGCCCACCGTGAGCGCTTTGACGAGTACCTCGTCATCCGTGCGGGGCAGCAGAGTGTTGACGAGCGCCATGGCGCCCTCGTGCAGGGTCCCCGTTGGGTTGCCCCGCGCATCGCGCTCGATGCGGCCGTCCGCGGGATCAGGAGTGTCTTTGGTCACTCCGGCAAGCTCCAGCGCCCGGGAGTTGACCCATGCGCCGTGTCCGTCACGGTTGGGGAGGAATGCGGGGCGATCAGCAACAACGCCGTCGAGATCGCTGGAAAGTGGTGTGCCACCCGGGAATCCGCTCATCGACCAACCGCCGCCGAGTATCCACTCAAGTTCAGGATGTGCGGCCGCGTACTCTCCGATCCGCGCGAGGTAATCGGTGCGCGTGTACAGGTCGCCGAGGTCGCACCGCAGCATGTCGAGCCCGCCCCACACAGGATGCACGTGTGCGTCCTGGAAGCCGGGGACCAGCATCCGCCCGGTCAAATCGACCACCTCGGTGCTCGGCCCGACAAACTCGCGAACGTCATCATGCCCGACGGCCACAATCCGGTCCCCACTCACGGCGACGGCACTCGCAGTCGAGCGGACCGCGTCGGCGGTGAACACTGTCCCACCGATGAAGACGGTGTCAGCTGCTGGCATTATCGATCCTTTCGTGGCGGGTTATCCGCCGGCCATGGTTCTGGCGATTTCTGTCGATGAGTCGCCGGAGCGTTTCAGTACCCACGCGACAACAGATAACGCCAGCAGGGTGACGATGAGCATGAGCGTCGACACAGAGGCGATTTCGGGTCTCAACCCACTTCGGACGGCGCTCAGGACATAGACCGGCCACGGAGTGGTTCCCGAGACCGACACGAACGACGAGATGACCGTGTTGTCAAGGCTGAGGGTGAACGAAAGCAGCCCACCAGCCAGGACAGCGGGCATAGCGAGCGGGAGCGTGATCCGCCAGAACGTGCGCAGCGGCGGAGCGTAAAGGTCGGCCGACGCCTCCTCGAGGCTCTCGCTGATGCCGACAAGCCGTGCGCGCACGATGTAGCTGACGACGGCGATCGAGAACAGAGAGTTTCCGACGACCAGGCGGAAGATGCCGTCGTTGAAGATGGTGAGGCCGAGGTCCTGTCCGAGGAACACTACCCACGGCAGCAACGAAACGGCATCGACGATTTCGGGGGTTACCGTCACGAGAACGAGTACGGCCAGAAACCAGCCGACCCACTTGCCTGGGCGCCGCGCCATGGCCACACCGGCAAGTGTTCCGATCGCGGTAGCAAAGACCGCAGAAAGTATGCCGGAGCGGATGGACACCGACACGGCATTCTGGATGGCCGGCTTGTTGAGGATGGTGAAGAACGGATCCAGTCCGAAGCCTTCAAAAGAAATGAGGAGCCGGCCGGTGTTAAAGGAGTAAATGAGGATGACGATGATCGGTGCGAACAGGAACAGGAGTACAGCGATGCCCCAGATGGTGAACAGCCGATCCGAGAGGGTGCGCCGGGGCTTCACGCTCACCGGGGCGGAATCTGACCGCTCAGACTCCCCGACTGAGGTCTTCTGAAGGGCGATGCGCTGTGTTTCTGTCTCGCTCATGCGTCGACTCCCAGCCGCAGTCGGTAGTGCGAGCGGAATGGCAGGGTCCCGAGCCAGATGATCAGTCCGAGTAGCGCCGCGCTGAGCAGGATAGTGAGGATGAGGACCACCGCCATCGCTGAGCCGAGGGCCCAGTTCTGGGCGGACTGGAACTGGGCGGCCACCATTTGCCCTGCCATGTTGCCCTTGGCGCCGCCGAGAACCGTCGCGGTGATGTAGTCGCCCATGAGCGGGATGTACACGAGGAGAAGGCCGGCGATGATCCCCGGTCGGGCAAGAGGAATTGTGACGCGGAAAAATGTCTGTAGACGACCAGCCCCGAGGTCCTTAGAGGCTTCCCGCAGTGGTTCCCCCACCCGGTCGAACGCCACGAACAACGGCAGGATCATGAGCGGCAAATAGTTGTAGACGACACCGATGAGGACGGCGCTTCGCGAATAGAGGATCTCGAGTGGGCCGTCGATGAACCCGACGGACTGGAGGCCCTGTGACAGCCAGCCCTGCGGGGAGAGGATGATCTGCCATCCGATGGTACGCACCAGGAAGTTTGTCCAGAACGGAATCATGATGGCGGCAATCAGCAGACCGCGTCGTGCCGACGGAACTTTCACCGCCATCCAATAGGCGACCGGCATCCCGATGACAAGGCAGATCGCAGTCCCGGCGACACCGACCCACAGCGTGTTGGCGAACGTCATGAAGAAGGTGGGAGAGAGCGCTTCGGTGTACCGGTCCAGCGACAGGATGTCGTTGGCGTGCGTGCCGAAGATCCCCGGCTTATAGCCGAAGCTGTACCAGATGATCAAGCCAACGGGTGCTGCGAAGAATGCCAAAAGCCACACCCACGCCGGCAGCGCGAGCGTGGCTTTTGGCAGTCGCAGTTTAGGCACCCGCAGCGGCCTTCATAGCGGTCATAATGGCCACAACGCGGTCCTGGTTTTCGTTCAACGCGCCGTTCTTCATGGTGGCGAGCTGTTCGGGGGTGAAGAACACCATGTCGAGCATCTCCAGCCCTTCAGCTTCCGCAGCCTTCTCGACTCCCGCGGCGCCGGTGTGGTAGCCGATGTAGTCCAGCTGCGTGAGCTGGGTCTCCGGCACCATCGTGTAATTGATGAACGCGTGTGCGGCTTCGGGGTTCTTAGCGCCCATCGCGATCGACCAGTTGTCCATCCACAACTCAGTGGCAGGGGCACCCAGGCGCCAGGCCCAACGCTCTGGCTCTCCACCGTTCATGATTCCGAGGCGCGCATCACCGTTCCACACCTGCATCAGCACCTGGGTTCCCTCAGGAATTGCGACGCCGCCGGGGTAGGAATCGAAGGCAGCGATGTGCGGCGCAAGCTTGTTGACGAGGTAGGCCTCAGCCGCATCGAGGTCCGCCTTCTTTGTGGTGTTCCAGTCGATGCCGTTCGCCCAGAAGTACATGCCGGTGAGTTCGGCTGGGTCATCGAGCACTGAGGTCTTGCCGCTTGCCTCGTTCTGCGCCGCATCCAGGAAGTCGTTCCACGTGGTGAGCTCGCGCGTGATGATGTTCTTGTCGTACACGAAACCGGTGGTGCCCCACGCCTTGCAGATGGAGTACTTATTCTCCGGGTCCCATTCCTGCTTGAGGAAGGCGGGGTCCATGTATTTGAGGTTGGGAAGCAGATCGTGGTTCAACTCCACGACAAGTCCATGCTTTGCGAGTTGCGGCACGAACACACCGGTGGGAACGACGATGTCGTATCCGCTTGTGCCTTTCGCTGCGATGAGCTTGGAGATCATCTCCTCGTTCGATCCATAGGAACCGAACGTGACCTTCGGGCCGAGCTTGTCGGTGAAGGCCTGCACCACTCCTGGGTCGTCGTAATCTCCCCACGAGTAGATGTTCAGGTTCGCTTCGAGCGGGCCACCGGAGGCAACGAGGCCGGCTCCGGGCTGAGTACCGCCGCCGGGGGTACACGCTGTGAGCGTGGCCACGGAGGCTGCGGCGGCGGAGAACGCCATGAAGTTTCTGCGCGAGAGTTCGCGTTTGAGGGTGGGGATGACTTTGCTGGGTGCAAGGATTCGGATCGGCTCTTCGGTCATGTTCTCGTTACTCCTCTTTATTGGCTCTGCTGTGGTGTGGTGGAATCTGAGGGGAAGAATTGCACGCTCTCGGGGGAGAAGGTGACAGTCGCGCGATCTCCCTGGAACAGTCGTGGAGCGCTCGGAGTTGGTAGCCGAGCTTGGATCGAAACATCGTTGCCGAGATCGACCAGGAACTGCACCGTCTCGCCCAGATGGGAGGTGCTCAGCACCGTGCCATCGAAACGATTGACTGCGCCGGATATTGTGGATGATGAGGGCTCTGCCGTGTTGAGTTCGACGAACTCGGGACGCACTGCAGCGACAATCGTGTCGCCGCTGTGCAGGTCGTTGCGGGGAATTGCTGTTGCCACGATGCCGACGGAGGTTTCCGCTGTCGTTGCATCCCGGGCGGTCCCATCGAGAAAGTTCTGTTGGCCAATGAATCCCGCGACGTAGGAGTTGACGGGGGCGCCATAGATGGTGTCGGCATCCGCGAGCTGTTCGATGCGACCATCGCGCATGATCGCGATCCGGTCGCTCATCGAGAGAGCTTCATGCTGGTCGTGAGTGACAAAGATGAAGGAGATTCCTACTCGTGACTGCAGGAGTTTGAGTTCAAGCTGCATTTCCTCGCGCAGTTGCCGGTCGAGAGCTCCTAGCGGCTCGTCCAGCAACAGTACCGACGGTCGGTTCACCAACGCCCTGGCGAGGGCAATGCGCTGCTGTTGGCCGCCGGACAGTTGCTGCGGCTTGCGGTCGGCATACGTGCGCATCCGCACCATGTCGAGCGCGTCGGACACCCTGGTCCGGATCTGGGCCTTCGGCACCTTCGTCTGCTGGAGTCCATATGCCACATTTTCGGCAATGGTGAGGTGCGGGAAAAGTGCGTACGCCTGAAAGACCGTGTTCACGTTCCGCTTGTAGGGCGGAATTCCCAGAACATCCTTGCCGGAGATGCGGATGGAACCGGCATCCGGCTGCTCGAATCCGGCGAGCATGCGAAGGGTCGTCGTCTTGCCGCAGCCGGAAGGGCCAAGGAGAGACAGGAACTCGCCCGGCTCGACGCGGAGGTCGATGGAATCCACTGCTGTAGCAGTGCCAAAGCGTTTGGTGACCCCTTCGAGAACTACGGTTCCGGTGGGCTCATCCCGGTCACGGGCGCTTGCGGCTGCGTGTGCTGCAGGCGCCCCATCGGTCACAGTGGTCACGTCGTAGCGTCCCTTTCGGCTCGACTCCCCGACATTTCGAGTCCTTTGCAGTCAATCGGATATCGCCGTGATCCGCAACGATATTCGCCGATAATGGGACCAATTCGATACGGAATCAGCGGTCTATAGCGGATTCCACCATTCATTTCGCTGTGCTGGTCATGTGAGCCGCTTACAGGGTGGGAGCGATAGTCTGCCGTGGTGAACCTCTGGTGGCGGACTCTGCTGAAACTAATCTCGCCCATGCGGGTGGATGCCGACCCCTTTGATGTCGTCGAGACTCGATTCCGAGTTCTCCCCACCGACCTCGATATGTATGGGCACATGAACAACGGTCGCTACCTGTCCATCTCGGACATCGGCCGCTTCGACCTGCTGCGCCGAAGCGGACTGTGGCCCAGAATGCGCAAGCTCGGCTGGTATCCGGTGGTCGCAAGCTCCACCATCACCTACCGCAAATCGCTTGAACCATGGCAACGGTTCGTCATCGAGAGCCGGTTTCTCGGCGTTAACGAGCGGGATGTGTATCTCGAACAACGGTTCGTCGCTGCGGGCGAGATTTACGCGCGGCAGTTCATCCGGGGCCGCTTCCTGATGAAATCCGGCGGCCACGTTCCGATGGACGAACTGGTCGCACTCTTGGGTGCGCGTGAGCTCCCTACGGATGTCCCCGCCTGGTTGATTGCGTGGGGCGCGGATGGCGTGCTGCCGTCGGCAAAGTCGTCAGCGCCGAGCGAGTGGGACTGATATTTAGCCGACAATCAACGCCCGATTAGGGCTCCTGCGTACGGTGGATCAGCTTCGATAGGACAATCGCCGATCGCGTGTGGTCCACGTTGGGTGCGAGCCGCACGCGTTCGAGCGCAACTTCGAGGCTCGCTATGTCGCGTGAGCGCATGTGGACGATCGCGTCAGCACTTCCGGTGACCGTCCCCGCATCGACAACTTCAGGAACGGCTGCGAGAATTCGGCGCAGGTCTTCCGGCGAGACGGTACCTCTGCAGAAAAGCTCGACGTAAGCCTCGGTGGCGAGGCCATCAACGTTCGGATCGACCTGAATAGTGAATCCGCGGATCACCTTGTCGGCGACAAGGCGGTCGACGCGGCGCTTGACGGCGGAGGCCGAAAGGCCAATCACCTCCCCAATGTCGCCGTATCCGGCGCGAGCGTTCTGGCGGAGGAGATCGATGATGCCGAAATCGAGGCTGTCCATGTGCAGATCCTATGGTGAATCTTTGTGTTCAGCCGACTCACCACGCAGGATCGGTGCGCCCTTCGGCGTGAAGTGTCAGATACCGTCGTGACACACTGGATGTGGCGTCTCATTGTGGGGCTCATGCGAGTGACGTAGTCCGCCACAGAACCGGAGGATGTCATGACCGAAACGCTCGCCAGCAACCAGACAAAAATGCCCACGAGACGGGTGTCGAAGAGGACGGTGCTCATGTGCCGACCCGACTTCTTCACCGTGAGCTACCAGATCAACCCGTGGATGCATCCGGAAAACCCGACGAACACGTCTGTCGCGGTGACCCAATGGAATGAGCTCTACCGCACCTATCTCGATCTGGGCTTCGACGTGCAGCTCGTCGACCCGATTGAGGGCCTTCCCGACATGGTCTACGCTGCCAACGGCGGCTTCGTTCTCGACAACATCGCCTACGGGGCGAATTTCACCTATCCGGAGCGGCAGCCGGAAGGCCCCGCATACATGGACTGGTTCCGTGCGAACGGATACGAGGTTCGGGTTCCGAAGGAGATCAACGAAGGCGAGGGAGACTTCCTCCTCGTCGGTGATGTCATCCTGGCGGGAACGGGATTCCGCACCGACCTTGCCAGTCATCGGGAGGTTGCGGAAATCTACCGACGCGACGTGATCTCGCTCGAACTCGTGGATCCGAGTTTCTACCACCTCGACACGGCAATTGCCGTCCTCGACCCTGCCCCGGCTCCCGGAGAAAACGCAAACATCGCCTATCTCCCATCCGCGTTCAACGAGGCGGGTCTTGCTGTTCTGCAGGAGCGGTATCCGGATGCAATTCTGGTCAGCGAAGAGGATGCGACGGTTCTCGGGCTCAACTCCTACTCGGACGGCTACAACGTTGTGATCGCATCGCGAGCCACAGGTTTCGAACGGCAACTGCGCGAGCGCGGCTATAACCCGATCGGGGTCGACCTCTCCGAACTGCTTCTCGGTGGCGGCGGAGTGAAGTGCTGCACGCTGGAGTTGCGCCGCTAATTCGCGTCACTGGCCCATCGCATCGCCCGGGGCTACCGTTGGGGGTATGTCCACACACGAGGTGACGAACCAGGCCCCACCGCGCGCGGGTATCGACGAGTTCGGAACCAACCGGCCGCTCGTGGAAGGGGTCGCACGGTTTGCGGCGGACTGGGCGCTCGGCGACCTCCGGGCGATCGGTATTGAGGTTGGCAGCGCGCAATTCCAAAGCGATGCGGCGAAGGCGAACGTGCGGGTCCCTGTCTTACGGACGCACGACAAGTGGGGCGAGCGGATCGACGAGGTGGACTATGACGAGTCGTACCATCGGATCATTTCGGCTGCAGTTGCGCACGGTGCGCACACCAGTGCGTGGGCGGATCCGCGGCCGGGGGCGAATGTTGCCAGAGCCGCGGCATTCATGTTGTTCGCGCAGGTCGAGCCAGGTCACGCGTGCCCCATTTCCATGACGCACGCCGCTGTGCCCGCGCTGGCGGCATCCGGGACTCTGACCGAGCGCTGGCTCCCACGACTCCTGAGCCGTGACTACGATGGAACTCTTTCGCCGGGCAAAACGTCGGCGTTGTTCGGCATGGCGATGACGGAGAAGCAGGGTGGCTCCGATGTTCGGGCGAATACGACGATCGCGGTGGATGCTGGGGATGGCAGCTACCTGCTCACCGGTCACAAGTGGTTCTGCAGTGCCCCGATGTCCGATGCCTTCCTCGTCCTTGCACAGACGCCGGTCGGCCTCAGCTGCTTCCTCCTTCCCCGGGTCCTCGACGACGGGACACGCAACGTCTTCGCTATCCAGCGGCTGAAGGACAAACTCGGCAATCGGTCGAATGCGTCTTGCGAGGTCGAATTCGATGGCACGGTTGCCCACCTTCTGGGCGAGGAGGGCCGCGGCGTCGCGACCATTATCGAGATGGTCGCACGCACGCGTCTCGATTGTGTGCTGGGCACGGCGGCGGGGATGCGCCAATCGGTCGCTGAGGCGCTATGGCTCGTGCGTCACCGCTCTGCTTTCGGTGCGAAGCTCATCGACCAGGCTGTCATGACCGCGGTCGCAGCCGACCTCGCGCTCGAGTCTGAGGCCGCGACGGTGACGGGATTGCGGCTTGCCCGCGCGCACGATGATGACGCGAACGACCAGGAGCAGGCGTTTCGCCGGCTTGCGACTGCCGTATCGAAATACTGGATCTGCAAGCGGGGGCCAGAGCACTCCTACGAAGCAATGGAGTGCCTTGGTGGTAACGGCTATATAGAAGACTTCCCGCTCGCGCGACGATTTCGGGAACAGCCGGTCATGGCGATCTGGGAGGGTTCGGGGAACGTCATCGCACTCGACGTATTGCGGGCTATCACCCGGGAGCCGGACACGGTGGATGCCTTCCTCGCCGAGGTCTCACTCGCCGACGGGCTCCACCCGCTCTTCGACGCGTATCTTGCGGATACCCGAGACCTGCTTGCCACCACTCCCGACCCTGTGCAGGCTCGGCGTCTCACTGAGCGGCTGGCGCTCACGCTGCAGGCGTCATTGATGCTTCGCCATTCTCCTTCGGCGGTGTCGGATGCGTTCATCGGTGCACGGCTCGGCGATGATCGCGGCAGGCTCTATGGGACGCTTCCCCACGGCGCTGACCTCAAGGCGATTCTCGACCGGCACTAACTCGCCGTTGACGAGTCGATTCAGGAGTAGGGCTACGCACCACCGGCGGGGAGACCCACAAGTTCGGCCAGCGTCATCTCGAGAAGGTCACCAAACACGCGAAGTCGGTCGTCGCGGATGGCGGTGAGAAGCGGCAATAGCTCTCGTGGGCCATCCGTCGCGAGGCGTTCTTCGCGGTACAGGGTGACAATGAGCCGCGCCGCGTCGATCCCGCGCTCGAACGATTCGATCCAACGGCGTGATTCTCCTATGAGTTCGGGATTGCTGACGGCGCCCCGCAACAAATGTTCGGCTGCCTGAGACATCCGGGTAGTCAGGTCAGCGAGCTCGTCCGCCGCGTGATCGGTATCGCCGTAGACGCTCTCGAAAGCGAAAGTATCGAGGGCGTGTTGGAGGAGCGGGGAATCCTCTGGTGAGAGGCAGGATGTCCGAACGTTGTCGGCGAACAGAAGATAGGCAGCTGCGTCGTCACCGGCAACGTCGACCACTGCGCGCCGCCAACTTGCTTCCGGGTCATAGCCTTCAGGATCGTCAAGGTAATCAGCAATCGTTGCGAAGGGAATCTTCGAGGACTCG